>CAYGNU010000004.1:18410-30341 GCA_964351175.1 uncultured Roseivirgaceae bacterium
TCGTGCAAATTTAATAAGGCTATAAATTAATTAATGTTTATCCTATCAGGTATTTCTCTGATTAAAATCAGTTTTAAATTTTATTGTAATATAATTAAATAGTGATTATTTTGAATTTAGAATAATTAAAAATCATTGAATAGAATTAATCATTGGTTAAGAAGTCAATTGGGGATATCAAAATCACAAGCCAATGGCATGATAATTTTGATTCCTTTGATGTTTGTATTCATTATTTCGCCATACCAATACCGAAATTATAAAGCTCAAAATACTCAAATAGACTTGAACAATAAGGAGGTGTTAGATAGTCTGGTTGCAGTTTGGCGAAGACAAGTGATAATTGATTCACTTTCTGATGCACCAGAACCATATACAATTCATCGGTATAATACTTTTAAGAATAAACGATTTGAATCTTCGAAACCTAAAAAAAAGGATTATCGTAAAATCACTCCTTATAAACCCATAATTGAGGTTTTTGATTTGAATACAGCAGATACCGTTAGTTTGAAGCAAATAAAAGGAATAGGAAGTGTGCTTTCTAAAAGAATTATTAAGTATCGCGATCTTCTGGGAGGATTCACCAATAAAACCCAATTGAAAGAAGTTTATGGACTAAAGGATTCCGTGGTTATGGCCCTTGATTCGCTATCAACGCTATCGCCAGCGTTTACGCCAACTCAAATCGATATTAATGTCATAGATGAATATGGTTTATCAAAACATCCCTACATTTCAAAGTCTTTAGCAAAGGCCATTATTAATTATAGATTTCAGCATGGACCTATCAATCAAGTTACTGATTTACAGAATATTCATCTCTTAGATTCTATAAAGCTGCAACAAATTGCTCCTTATATTAAATTTCAAGAACCATAATTAATACAAGGGAGTGTCTCAATTATTTGTTATTTTTTGGTTACTTGGTTTCTGCTTATGCAAGATGTCTTAAAATCATATTTAAAACGACTGACTAATCTTTCTGCTAATAACAGGTCATTGTTATTATTAAGGTTGAATAAAGAGCAATATCTAGACATTAAGGATTTACAGTTTGTTAATAAGAATGGTCCTTTTGGAATAATAGAGTCATTAATTGGTGGTAATAGACATACTCTTTGTCAACAATTTGATAGTAGAGATGAAGAGACAAACAGAATAAGCAATCAGCTGAAAAAGATTTCGAGGACTGAGAAGTTCCTTTATGATGAAAGAGGTTCAAAGGACTTGTATGTTGGATGGCCTTTTGTAAAAGGTAAGCTCTCTGATGGTACGCCTGTAAGAGCTCCATTATTGTTTTTTCCTGTAGATATGGATTTGACCAATGGAAAATGGGTACTTAAACCTCGTGCTGAAGAAGGTCCATCTTTAAACAAATCATTCCTCTTGGCTTATAGTCATTACAACGGTATTAAAATATCAGATGATTTTTTAGATAGAAACTTGGAGGACTTTGATACTGACAGTACCGTTTTCAGAACATCCTTATATCAGCTGATCAAGGATAGTGACATTGAGCTTAATTTTAATCAAGATAATTTTCAGGACGATCTTCAAAAGTTCGAAGACTATAAAAAAGCTGATTTTCTTGAGAAACACCGTGATGGTGAACTAAAACTATTTCCAGAGGCCGTTTTAGGTATTTTTCCTCAATCGGGATCATATCTCGTTCCTGACTACAATACATTACTTAATAATAGTACTGTTCAGGACATTGAAGAATTTTTTATTGGCCGTTCACCAAAGGAGGAAGCATCAGTTTATAAACGATATTCATTTCTCGATAGTGTGGAGGAAGAAAAGACTTTCACTCCTTTCAAGATGGATGCCCATCAAGAAAATGCACTTAAGGCAATAAAAAAAGGCAACTCGGTGGTTGTTCAAGGACCTCCTGGTACTGGTAAGTCACAGCTGATCTGTAACCTAATCTCTGATCATATTGCAACAGGCAAGAAAGTACTGGTAGTGAGTCAAAAGAGGGCGGCATTAGATGTTGTGTATAAAAGAATGCATGAAAAGGAGATGACCCCTTTTCTAGGGCTAGTCCATGATTTTAAGAATGACAGAAAATCGATCTTTGAAAAGATAGCAAGTCAGGTTGATAGAATTGATGAGTATAAAATGCTCAACAATGGGCTGGATGCCATTCAGTTGGAAAGAAAGTTTCTACAGATTAGTAGAAGGATAGACCAGATAACAGAAGAGCTTGAAGAGTTTAAGTTTGCTTTGTTTGATGAAAGTGAAGCAGGTGCTTCAGTCAAGGAGCTTTATTTAACTTCTGATCTGGAAGGTGAGGCCATTAATTTCAAGCAAGAATATACCCAATTTAAGATTAATGAATTAGATGATTTTATACTTCATCTGAAAGATTATGCTGAACATATTCAAGCTTTCGGTAGGCCAGATTATGAATGGTTCGATAGACGCTCCTTTCAACATTATGGTGTTGGCGAGCAACGAACTATCAAAGAGATATTAGACGAAATACCTGCCTACCAGGAGGAAATAGCAGAACGTGCAGAAAAAATAGTTGGCTCAAGACTCACGCTCGAGGATTTCGAGTTTGTGTTGAGTAAGCGCGACTATATTGTAGAAATGCTTGGCACCCTTAAAAATGATAAGGCCTACAGTTATTTTCAGCACTTGTCAGGATTTAGTGATACTGATACAAGCGTACTATGGCTATCCAATATTGAGCGAGTATTGATGGACTGTTACAAGGGAGAAGGTCCTGAAGTATCATTGCCATCAGACCAATTGGGTAAATTTCAGGAGACGCTGCAAAGAAATATTGATGCTCGTAGGAGTTTATTTAGATTGGTTAAGTGGCGTTTATTTTCGAAGGACAAATACCTCATTAAAAGAGTACTGGTTGAAAATGGGCTTAAGCGAAACAGAGAAGGCTTTAAGACCTTAGTTGAACGGATAGATAATCGACTGAACCTCGAGCACAATCTTACCAAACTAAAGTCTCGTGACTGGGTTCCTGATGTCCCAACGAGCTATGAAAAAGTGCATTTTCAGACTTGGTTCCATTTATTGAAATTGACGATAAAGGCAAAGTTGATCTTCAACTCATTAAGGAATTTTAAACAATATTTCAGTGTCCAGAAAATGGAATATCTTGAGTTGAAAGATGGTATAGAAAAGTTGTTTCAAATCATAAAAGAGATTCCAGAAAAGAAGGAAAGGTGGTTGATCTTTCTTACCGAAAGTCAGATCACAGCAGTAGAGCGTAATCCTGAATATGTAAATAGGCTTAAAGAAACATTGAAAACTGACTTTGAAGAACTGTGTGAATTTGACAGGGTTAAAAATGAAATGGCGATTCATGAAATCAAGGCCATTGACAAGTTAATTCAAGAGACTTCCATCACAGAATCACAGACATTAGAAAAGATTTTCCAGAACAGTTTGCGATTGGCTTGGATAGAGCATATTGAGACTAAGTTTCCTATTCTTCGCTCTGTTTCTTCTCGCAAGTTCCATAAACTGGAGGCCGAACTTCAAAACCTAGTTAAGGAGAAACTGATGGTCAGCAATGACATGCTGTTATTGCGGTCTCGCGAGAGAACTTATGAAAATGCTGCACATAATAGACTAAACAACATGGTCACCTACCGTGACTTGTATCACCAAGTTACCAAGAAGCGTAGGGTATGGCCGATAAGGAAAGTTGTGGCTGAGTATCAGGAAGAACTATTTGACTTAGTGCCATGTTGGCTGGCAAGCCCTGAGTCAGTATCTGCTATATTTCCAATGCGAGAGATCTTTGATCTTGTCATTTTTGATGAAGCATCACAATGTTTTTCAGAACGAGGTATCCCCGCCATGTACCGTGGTAACAAAGTGCTAATAGCAGGTGATAGTATGCAATTAAGACCTAATGATCTATATCAGGCTCGTTATGATGATGAAAATGATAACCCTGATTTGGAAGTTGATTCACTATTAGAGCTCGCAGATAGGTACTTGATGGGCATCCAACTGAATGGACACTACCGAAGCAGGTCCCTTGATTTGATCGACTTTTCGAATAAACATTTTTATGGAGGTAAGCTAAAGCTGCTCCCTGATTTTGATGTAGTGAATAGCAATATCCCTGGTATTGAATATCATAAAGTAGAAGGCATCTGGGAGAGTAACATCAATGAAATTGAAGCAGAGCGTGTAGTGGAGATGCTATTGAAACTAGCAAAAGAAGAGGAGCAAAAGCAGGTAGGTGTGGTCACCTTTAATGCAAAACAGCAGCAGCATATTCTTGATAAGGTCGATGAAAAATTTATTAAAAACGGTGTCCTATGGCCTGAAGGGTGGTTTGTCAAGAATATTGAAAATGTTCAAGGAGATGAGAAGGATGTTATCATCTTTTCTACAGCATATGCTCCCGATGAAAATGGAAAAATGAATATGCAGTTTGGCAGCCTCAATGCTGTTAATGGAGAAAATAGGTTAAATGTAGCCATCACAAGAGCTAGAGAAAAAGTGATTATTGTAAGCAGCATTATGCCTAATCAATTGAAAGTCGAGGACAGTAAGAATGAAGGACCTAAACTTTTGAAGAAGTATTTGGAGTATGCTTATCATGTAAGCAGTGGACAATTCAAACCATCTTTACCTGAGAATAAAGGTCATCATCCTGATTGGTATCTTAAAACAGCCATACAAAAATGGACTTCTGATCATTTAGAAAATATAGAACTTACTGAAGAACTACCATTTGCTGACATCACTGTAAAGAATAAAAGCGATTTTAAGGCACTAATTATGACTGATGATGAGCTTTATTTTGAAAGCCCATCTATAAAGGATATTCATGTCTATACGCCATTTACTTTAAGTAAAAAACATTGGCAATTCAGAGGCTTTTTTAGTCGTGAGTGGTGGAGTCATCGCCAGCAGGTAAAGGAGACCATAATGAGGTTTATTGAAGGTTCTTAGGCACCTTTTATATATCAACTACTGTAAGCTATGGAGTACTGATTCTCATTTCTGATCAAAGTAATTTGTCAATGACGTGCTAACTTTTAATTATTGATATTAATCTTTAAAGATGGAGCAAGATCTTGTCGGTACTGATCTCTGTAAATACTCGGAATAGGATTTCTTTCCATATCTAGGTACTTCAACCGGCTCATATTTTTGATTGAAAGAGGTAAATTTTGAATCTTGTTTTGGTTTAAGTATAAATACTCAAGTCCTTCAATTTCAACTATCCTTTCAGGTATTTCAGTGAGCCCATCATTCTGAAGGTGCAATTCGCGTAAGTTTTTCATTTTTGAAAGTGTATTCATACTTTTATCAATATCAAAAGAAGCATCATCGTTTATATAAAGAACTTGCAATTTTGTTAAACCTGCTAGCTCAATAGGTAAAGTACTAATTGGGTTTCCCGATACATTCAAAACTTCAATTTGTTCTAATGATTTAACAGACGGTGGTAATTCTGATAAATTATCGTATTGAATATTCAATGCTTTAAGAGACTTAATATTTGCCAGCACGGAAAACGCTTTGTCAAGGTTCAAATTGGGTAAGTAGGAGAGCTCTATTGACATTAATGAACCCAATTGACGCATTGTTGAAGGAAGATAGTCAATGTTCGTTCCTGATAAATTTAGATGGGTAAGTTTTTCGAGCTGAAAAACATCTTCAGGTATTTCGTCAATACTGCTATTAGAAAGGTCTAAATATTTAAGGTTTGAAAAAAGGAAAATTTCTTTGGGAAAAAGAACAAGTGACTTATCACGCAGTTCAAGCCATTCAACTTGACTCGGGTTGTTTAAAGCTTCTTGGAGATTATCATACTTCTTCAGATCTTGACTTTGACCTACAGCGAAATTCAGGATTAGCAGGAGCATTGTAAGTATTACAATAAATAAACTGGTCAATTTCTTATTTCTTTTAACCCTCATAATAGTATGTTTTTAGAATCACCTTCAGGATAAAAGATCCGAATGGCCTTAGCATTAAACTTTATTTTTAATTCTTTAGCTTCTTCTAAAGCCGCTTTCTCGTTGTCAAAAAGTTTGATAGCACTAAAAGTCTTCAGCATCTGCTGTGTATCGACTTTAGGCTTTACCAAAATCTGAACATACTCATCAGGCCACGGGTTTTCATCAATAACTATCCATATCATTATTAATTGTTTTACTTTGTATAATAATAGTAATACTATCATAAACGAATAAGATGCTATAAGGTTTATTTTCTTTGCATATTATTTTGAATCATTTGATTATTGTTAGCGCTATTATTGATTTAATTTTTCAGTTACGATCCATCATAAACAATTATATTTCAATCGTTTGCGATACATATCTATCTGTATATCAGTTGAATAGAATTCAATTATTCAAAAAAAATTAATATACACTGTTTGTTTATAATTTTAAGTTAGTGCACATTTGCGCCACTGATGGTTAAAATAGCCTCAAAATATATTCTATCTCTTTGTATCCTTCTTTTGACTGGATACAGTTATCTTTTTGCTTATACTGTCCATAATACATTTGCTGCTGACGCTAGTGCTCAGGAACAAACTAATGTTGCTGAACTAGATCATTACGAGCTGCCGGTTGGTGTATTAACCTCAAAAACCGAAAAAGAGAATGGCAAAGAACTATTTGAATTTGCTGAAGAGGAAGAAGTTGAAGAGAACAAAGAGTCTACTTATAAAAAGCTATTAGAGATTAGTGATTTCTATACTACACTGCTGGACACAGAGCAGGCTCAATTTTATTCGCATTTTATCAAGAGTCGCTTATCATTTTGTGAGCGCACTTCATACTTTTCTTCGGAAGAACCCCTCAATGTAGAGTTTGGGGTATTCCGTATTTGATATTATCCCTATCAGGTTTTTATTAACCTGACCAACATCCTGTTTTCTTAACATACGGTATCCGATAGCTTAAGCTAAACAGGCTCAAGTGCTGTGCTTTTAGCCACACTTGTCAATTATCAAGAAAATTTTATCGCTTAATTAATTTAATAACAATGAAGAGAATTCTCATAGTCATGGGTTTAGGTGCATTGATGTATAATACTAGCTGCAACTCAACTCACGGAGAACATGCGGAAGAAGAAACCAAATTTTTGGTGACTAGTCCGGCAAGAATGGATACGTCTATTACAAAGGATTATGTATGTCAGATCCATTCTATAAATCATATAGAAGTAAGGGCCTTGGAAAAAGGTTATTTGCAGAGTGTCTATGTTGACGAAGGTCAGTTTGTAAAGAAAGGGCAGCCAATGTTTCAGGTGATGCCTATGCTATACCAAGCTGAACTGAAGAAAGCAGAGGCAGAGGCCAATTTCGCTGAAATTGAATTTTTGAATACTAAGTCGCTTGCGGACAGCAATGTGGTATCTAAAAATGAATTGGCGTTGGCTAAAGCCAAATTTGATAAGGCTAAGGCAGAAGTGTCGCTAGCTCAGGTTCATCTTGGGTTCACCCAGATCAAGGCTCCTTTTGACGGTATTATGGACCGTTTTCATGTAAGGATTGGAAGTCTTGTTGATGAAGGTGAATTTCTTACCAGCTTGTCTGACAACAGCAAGATGTGGGTTTATTTTAATGTTCCAGAAGCGGAATACTTGGATTATAAAACGACTATAAATAAAGATAGTCTCACCCAAGTGGACTTGCTAATGGCGAATAATAAGATATTCCAATATTCTGGTAAAATCGAAACCATAGAAGCTGACTTTAACAACGAAACAGGAAATATCGCTTTTAGAGCAACTTTCCCTAACCCTAAAGGCCTGCTAAGACATGGTGAAACGGGCAATATTCTTATGAAGGTGCCTTACAAAAATGCCATGTTGATCCCTCAAAAGGCAACTTTTGAAATACTAGATAAACGATATGTTTATGTAATTGATGAACACAATGTTGTAAAGTCACGAGAGATCGATATCGCAGCTGAATTGCCACACATTTATATTGTTCAAGGTGGTTTAAAAGAAAGTGATAAGCTGCTCCTTGAAGGCCTGCGTCTGGTTAGACAAAATGACGAAATAAGCTATGAATTTGTAGAGCCTGATTATGCGATCTCGCACTTGAGCCTCTACGCTGAATAATTAAGTATTCCCAAACTACAAAAATATGTTTAGTAAAATTATTCATAGACCCGTTTTCGCCATTGTAATTTCCATTATTCTGGTTTTTACAGGAACGCTGGCTATCAAACAATTGCCGATATCGCAATTTCCACAAATTGCACCTACAACAGTAAATATATTTATCGCCTACCCAGGATCTAGTGCAGATGTGTTAGTAAAATCTACACTCATTACATTGGAAAATTCAATTAATGGTGTTCAGGGTATGAGATATATGGCTACTGATGCTACAAGTGCTGGCGAGGCTACCCTAAGGGTAATCTTTGAGCCAGGTACTGATCCCAACCAGGCCGTTATTCGAGTAAAGACGAGAGTGGATCAAGTGATGCCACTTTTGCCTGAGTTGGTTCAACGTGAAGGGGTGATCATTACGCCCATTCAGCCTAGTATGTTGATGTATGTCAACCTATACAGTACGGATGAGCACATGGACGAAAAGTTCTTATACAACTATGCCAACGTTAATATGATTCCTGAAATCAACAGGATAAAAGGTGTAGCAAGAACACAAATACTAGGTAGCCGAACTTACGCCATGCGTGTTTGGCTAAACCCTGACCGTATGCGCGCCTACAATATTTCTATTGAAGAAGTAATGGAGGCCATGCAGGAGCAAAGTATTGTAGGTAGACCTGGTAGACTTGGACAGAGTTCAGGTATAGAAGCTCAGTCTCTAGAATATGTGCTCACCTATAAAGGAAGGTTTAATAAGCCCGAAGAATATGAGGGTATCATTATCAGGGCCAATTCTGAAGGAGAAAGCATACACTTAAAGGATATAGCCAAAGTTGAGTTGGGAAGTGAGTTCTTTGATATCTACTCCAATCTTGACGGGCACCCATCTGCGGCTATTGTTTTAAAGCAGAACTACGGTAGTAATGCCAGCGATGTGATTAAAGAGGTGAAGGAAAAGCTTGTTGAAATGAAGGCCGAATTTCCTCCTGGCGTTGACTATAAAATCTCCTATGACGTATCACAATTTTTAGATGCATCAATAGAGCAGGTAACACACACTTTAAGAGATGCATTCATTCTAGTTGCCTTGGTTGTATTCATTTTCCTTGGAGACTGGCGCTCAACGCTAATACCGATTTTAGCCGTTCCAGTATCATTGATTGGAGCATTTTTCGTGATGCAGTTTTTTGGACTATCAATCAATTTGGTAACTCTTTTTGCGCTTGTTCTAGCTATTGGTATTGTGGTGGATGACGCCATTGTAGTAGTGGAGGCAGTACACGCCAAAATGGAAGAAGAAGATATATCACCATATAAAGCGGTGCAGAAAGTAATGCGTGAGATCAGTGGAGCTATTATCGCTATTACCATGGTTATGGTATCGGTGTTTCTTCCAATCTCATTTATGACTGGACCTGTAGGTACCTTTTATCGTCAATTTTCTATCACCATGGCCAGTTCTATTGTGCTTTCTGCTTTGGTAGCACTAACACTAACACCAGTATTGTGCGCCATGCTTTTGAAGAACAATCATGGCAAACCCAAAAAGAAAAACATACTTACGAAGGCCCTTGATGCTTTCAACAGTGGATTTGATAAGGTTACCGGAAAGTATGTTGGTTTTTTAAAAGTGATAGTGAATAGAAGATGGCTTACTTGGGCAATTTTAATCGCCTTCTGTATTGGTATTTTCTTTGAAAACCAGATTCTACCTTCAGGTTTTATCCCAGGAGAAGATCAGGGTACTATCTATGCCATTATACAGACACCTCCTGGAGCAACTTTGGAAAGAACCAATCAAGTTTCTCAAAGGTTACAGAAGATTTGCGAGGGGATTGAAGATATTGAATCTGTCTCTTCTTTGGCTGGTTATGAGATTATGACAGAAGGTCGTGGTTCTAATGCTGGTACCTGTTTGATTAACCTTAAAAACTGGTCTGATCGTGATCATACAGTTCATGAAGTGATGGAAGAACTAGAAGAGAAGTCCAAAGGGTTAGGTGCCATTGTAGAATTTTTTGAACCACCAGCAGTACCAGGTTTTGGTTCATCAGGTGGTTTTTCATTAAGACTTTTAGATAAAAATACCACCACGGACTATCGTGAATTTGATAAAATTAATCAGGAGTTTATGGACAATCTGCGCAAGCGCGAAGAGCTGGCTGGTTTGTTTACATTCTTTGCTGCCAACTACCCTCAATATGAGTTGATTATAGACAATGAAGCGGCCATGCAGAAAGGAGTTTCCATAGGCAAAGCGATGGAAAATCTCAATATCTTGATTGGTAGTACTTATGAACAAGGTTTTATTCGTTTCAATCGATTTTTTAAAGTATATGTGCAATCTGGCCCTGAGTTCAGAAGGCTTCCTTCTGATGTTCTTAAACTGTTCGTAAAAAACGATCATGGTGATATGGTGCCTTATTCTTCCTTTATGAAAATTGAGAAGAAGCAAGGGCCTAATGAGATTACTCGTTACAATATGTACAATTCAGCGGCTATTCGTGGTTTGCCAGCTAAAGGGTTTACAACGGGTGATGCCATCGATGCTATTAGAGAAGTGGCGACTGCTACCTTACCAAGAGGTTATGACATAGCCTGGGAAGATTTGTCCTATGATCAGTCAAGACAGGGTAATGAATCGCTGTATACTTTCATTATTGTATTAGCCTTCGTATATCTAGTTTTAGCAGCTCAGTATGAGAGCTTTATTTTGCCATTGGCGGTAATTTTCTCATTGCCAGTCGGAATATTTGGATCCTTCCTAATGCTAAAACTCATGGGGTTAGATAATGATATTTACGCCCAGGTAGGTCTTATCATGCTGGTAGGTCTTTTAGGTAAAAATGCAGTTTTGATTGTAGAGTTTGCAGTACAGAAACACCGACATGGAGCCACTATAATGGAGGCCGCCATTGAAGGTGCCAAAGTCCGTTTCCGACCAATATTAATGACATCCTTCGCATTTATTGCTGGTTTGATTCCTTTGGTTATTGCTCATGGAGCAGGTGCCATTGGTAACAGAACTATTGGTTCGTCAGCAATGGGTGGGATGTTGCTTGGAACAGTTTTCGGGGTAATAGTTATTCCTGGACTCTATTACATTTTCGCAAAAATGATAGAAGGACGAAGCATGATTAAGGACGAGTATGATCGACCACTTACAGAATTACCCCAACATCATAAATCGAAAGGAAAAAATGATTAAGCGCATTATAAATAAGTGTTTGGGAGTTGCGTGCACAGCTGTAATTTTTACAGCGTGCACCATTCCTACATTGGTTGACAAATCAGTCAATACGAAAACCCCTGAGAGTTTTAATAGCTCACAGGATACGACCAATACTGCCAAGATGCAGTGGAAGGACTATTTTACTGATCCTTATCTGAACGTCTTGATAGACTCTGCCTTAAGCAACAATCAGGAGTTAAATATCATTTTGCAGGAAATGCAAATTGCACGTAATGAGGTAAGAGCTAAGAAAGGTGAGTATTTACCATCTGTTGGTATTGGAGCTGGTGCAGGTCTTGATAAAGTTGGCAGATATACCAGAAATGGAGCTGTTGAATCTAATTTAGAAATAGCTGAAGGTAAGGAATTTCCTGAACCTCTTGGGGATCTTATGGTAGGCGCCTATGCCAATTGGGAAGTTGATATTTGGAAAAAACTCAGAAATGCCAAAAAGTCGGCAATGATGAGGTACCTATCATCAGTAGAAGGCAAGAACTTTATGGTGACCAATCTAATTGCTGAGATTGCCAATTCATATTATGAATTGTGGGCACTGGTTTATGAGTTGGACAGGGTGATGCTGCAGAGGCAGGGTTGGGGTGAGGGGGGGGCGGGGG
>CAYGNU010000005.1:0-7313 GCA_964351175.1 uncultured Roseivirgaceae bacterium
TATTTCTTCTACACCATCTTCATTAAGGTCTATTTTATACAACTGATATTTTCTATCAGCGTCAGCCATCATTTTGATTTCTCTTTTTAAGTAATCTTCTCGCAAATAAGCATTTATTTCAGTAGCTAATTCATCATCTACTGTTTTCGGTGAGTAGGCAGCTTCATTTTTTATAGGCTTTAGACCAACAATTTCTTCAAGGAATTTTTCTGTTTCCCTCTCTACATTTTCTACTGCTCCAGATGTTAGATAAGATCCTATGACATGATGTCCTGCCTCAGCGAAAGCTACTTTTCTTTTTTTATCTTCCGCGGTAGCGATTTGTTCGTACATCTTTAGCATAGCTGGCACTGAGACAGTGTTATCCTGAGCAGTATCATTTTTATAATAGTAACCCAAAAACACTGGTTGATTGACCTTCTCGAAGTTTTCTTTAGTCATTGTCTCATCAACTAACGCTCTTAGTTGGGTAAGTACTTCCAGTCGATATTTATTGGTCCAATAGTTAGCTCGAATACTATCGAGTGGCCACTGGTTATAGTCAGACCCTACAACTAGTCTAGCCATTTCTAAGCCCCATGGCTTGGTCAATAAATAGGAGTTTTCATCATAGATATCAATATTTGGTGAGTATAAGATTAATGCAGCGATGGCGGGATTGTTTTCTGCCAAATAAAGCCCATAAGTGCCTCCCGTACTTGTTGTTAATAGTATGACCTTTTCACCAAGCTGCATGCCTATGGCAATAGCTTCTTTAGCACTTTCCATCATGTCTTTAGCTGTCAAATCAAGCATAGGCTCTTCTTCTATCAGACCATGACCGGCAATTCTTGGAAGGTATAGATTACATCCATATTTCTTGGCGAGTTTCTCGTGGATAGGGTCACCTTCTTCTTGGCTTGCTGAAAAACCATGTAGGTATACAATGCTATACTCTGTTTTTGTAGGGACAGAGTCTTTCCAGATTATTCTAGCTTCATTATCGGGCTTAATATTAGGAATAGAAGCTTCTCTATTTTTAATAAAATTCTCCAGTTCAATAAGGTCTGTAGGAACTTCAGGCAAATCTTTAGAAAGAGTTTCTATGTCAACACTTGGTCCTGCAGCATAGCCAATTACAATAACTGTAATGCTAATAAGAACCCATTTTAAAGCTTTCATAATTATATAGAGGTTAAGATGTTAACAAATTTTTGAACGTCATTTGCATCATTGTATAAATATGGAGAAACTCTTATAGCATCACCCCGAACAGAAACAGAGATATTGTTTTCACTCAATTTAGCCTTTAACTTTTCCATTCTTGAGGTATCGGCAGATCTCACACCAAATAAATGATGACCTCTATATTGATCTGACTCAATAACATAACCATGCTTTTTCAATTGCTCGTTGCCATCAGCAAAAAGTTGCTTACAGTATTCTTGAATATTCTCAACCCCCCAATGATTAATCTGCCTGATAGACTCTAAAAGCATTGGCACCAAAATGAAGTTGCTGTGCTCACCCACTTCATACCTTAAGGCACCTTTTTGGTAATTATCATTATAGTTTACCAGACCTGTAAAATTTTCGCTTTCAAATCTGTTAATCCAATTTTCCTCGAGCGGCACACCATTGTCAAGTGCTTCTCCAAAATATCCCATACCGATGGAGTAAGGTCCTAAGAGCCATTTATAACCGGCACATATAAGCGCATCCGGCTTAATTTTTTGAACATCAAAAGGCAATGCACCCACGGATTGGGTTCCGTCTATGATCAATAAAGCTCCTACTTCTGATGATTTTTTACGAATGGCTTCTAGATCGAATTTTGTTCCATCCGCCCAGTGTACATGTGCCAAAGCTACAACACCTGTTGAGCTATCAATGGCATCTAGAAGAGCTTCATTCCATGCTTGTCCACGATTAGCAGATTTTGGCGCATTTGCTATTTCAAGTGTAGCTCCATTTTCATCGCAAAGTCTTTTCCACGGGTAGTAATTACTAGGGAACTGCTCAGAAAGCACAATTACTTTTTGACCAGCCTTAACTTTAACGTTCTTTGCCGCAGTTGAGATACCATAAGAAACCGAAGGTATAATCACCGACCTATGTGGGTCAGTTGAGTTAATAATTTTTGAGTATTCCTTCCTTAAAAGTTCAGTATCATGAAAGAAGTCATCTGGTGTGATTTTGATAGGATTTCTCTTTCCTTCAATACCCTTAATCCCTGCATGTTCAACAGATTTTAATAATGGTGACATGTAGGCACAGTTGATATAAGTTGCTTCACTATCCAATGAAAACAACTCCTTTTGGCAAGACAGCATGTAATAAAATTTAGTACTTTATAAATTTAAACAAAGCCTTGACTACTGCAAATTAAGTGAGTCGCGGAGGTACTTATCTTTATTATTATGTTTGCTCCAGTAGTCAATGTTTAAAGTCTTATCAATAGAAGCAGAAGTAGTCATTTTCGAGTTACCAAGACCATTAAACTGTTCTTCCCATCCTAATATTTTGTGAGGGAATTTGCTTTCAAATTCTATTGTCAGAGTTCTGTCTGGATAAGATAAAGTATAACTATTTTCATTTTTACCTTCTTTCAATTCTCCTAGAACTTTAACGGCTTTCAAGTTTTTATGAAGGAGCCTAGTGTGAAAAAGACCGGGTATTATGTCAAATTCACCTGTTGGTAATGATTTATAATCTAGTCTTATTTTATTCCATATTTCATCTTCTAATAGTGCCTTGGGCAACTCAAATTTAACATCACCTTCTTGTTCAAAATAGGAGTAGGAATAGACTTCATATTGATTCCCCTTTAGATTCATCTGGCTAAATACATGTCCACACCATTCTTGAGAACTCATAGTCACTTTTGGTGTGTTAGGATAGCTGTTAAGCTCAACAGGCGTAAAAGCTGAAAGCATCATTGAATAAGGGTAAATACCGGTATTGAATTTCTTGATAAAGTTTAGTTTCAATACTGTTTGCTTGTCATCACCAGCCAATTCTCCATTATCCAATTTGACTTGTTTCTCTTTAGAAAACGGTTCGGTCACAAAGATTAATACTGCCTTTCCGTCATGAATTTCACCATAACGTGCTTGCTTTAAATTGTAAGACACAATCTCGGCTTTCCCCGCATACCAATACTCATTAAATTCCGGAGTTGATATAGCTGTAAATGTTCGTGAATTGGAGTTAGCATTCTTCTGGCAACTACTAAAGGGAATGATAATAAGACTTGAAATAAGTACTGATCTGATAAATATTAATAACATGTTTTTAGGGGTTACATTAATTTAACAACAAACTGCCCAATATGATTCTACCACTAAAAGATCCGAATAAAAGGAAGATGATTAAATCCTTATATTTACGCCTTTAAATTTTAAAATGGATAATAGTAACTATTTAGGGTATAAAAGTAGATGGATATTTCTAGGTGTGCTCAGCTTGGCATTTCTATTCGCCACTATCTACACTTTTGACAGCAAGCTAGCATTGCTTGGTGATAATGCTAGTTACTATTCTTTGGGTAAATCAATTGCACAAGGTGAGGGCTATGTAAATATCTCAAAGATTACTAAAAGCCCTAATAATCATTATCCTCCTGGCTACCCGGCCATCATCAGCACTTTGCTAATTTTTTCAGATAGCATAGTGGCTATAAAAATATTAAATGAAATATTTCTAGCGGGTTCATTATGGTTGGTATTCCTGTTAGTCTCAAAAATTTCTGAGAGTTATATTTTGGGTTTTGTAATAACATTTGTTGCTATTTTTAACAGCCATTTGCTATTCTATTCATCTCTTATAATGTCAGAGATTCCCTACATGTTCTTTTCGTTACTTGCTATCTACTTTTATGGACAGATAAATTTTGAGGCTAATTATTGGAAGGATAAGAATTTGATAGTGGTAGTGTTATCAACCATCATAGCCTACTATGTCAGATCTCTCGGCATCGCATTATTAGCAGGCTTTTGCCTTCATATGTTGTTTAATAAAAGGTTCAAGCTCATGGCAGCATTCATTGGTTCATTTGTAATTGGTGCTTTACCTTGGTTCATAAGAGGACAAAGTTTGGGTGGGGCCTCTTATATGAATCAGCTTAAGTTGATTAATCCATACAATCCTGGGTTGGGTGACGCTTCGATGTCAGATTTCATAGATAGAGCCTTAAATAATTTTTCAAGGTATGTTACCAGAGAAATTCCAGATGCCTTTCTCACCTTTGGCCCAGATTATCGAGCCCCAATTAGCGGTGGAGCATGGTTGTTAGGTATTGGCTTATTAGTATTCATTGGTTATGGTATTTATAAAACCAATAAATATCGATGGACACTCATCGGTTATTTGCTCGGAACCTTTGGCATTCTTATGATATGGCCAGATGTCTGGATCGGAGTTAGGTTTATAGTGCCAATTATTCCTATTTTATTTTTCGGGCTTTTTAATGGCATACTTCACTTAAAAAAGTCTGTTAGCCATAGGCCAGCTATACAATATTCTGGACTTATAATATTACTATTCTCGGCAAGTTCATTTACGAAATTACATGATACAGCAAAATCACCTTTTCCTCCCGCCTGGCAGCGATATTTTGAGGTGGCTCAATGGATGAAGAACAATGAAAATGGAAAAGTAGTGAGTTGTGGAAAACCTTCATTATTCTACACCTATGCAGGTGATAATTATACTATGCGGTATCAATTTACTCAAGAAGCTTCAGAGCTTATTGCCCATTTAGAAAGGCAGCAGGTTGATTATGTTGTCATTGATCAAGTTTACGGAAATACACTACAGTATTTATTGCCAGCGGTGCGTCAATATCCTGATAGGTTTGAACAGGTATTGCACTTAAAGAATCCTGATACCTTTCTATTAAAATTTAAAAGATGATCATTAAGAAATTATCGATTATCATCCCTGTCTATAATGAAGAGAAGACGATACACCTCATCCTTGATAAAATTAAGGAGGTAGAACTGAATGGTGGCATTGAAAAAGAAATTGTGATGGTTAACGATGCTTCAACTGACAAATCGGAGGAGGCAATTATAAACTATATTGGTTCGAATAAGGACCTAGGAATTAAGTATTTTAATCAGCCTAAGAATTTGGGAAAAGGAGCAGCTTTGCATAGAGGTATTGCTGAAGCCAGTGGAGACTATTTAATTATTCAAGATGCTGACCTTGAATATGACCCTAGAGAATATAACATCCTGTTACGACCAGTTTTAGAAGGAATGGCAGATGTGGTATATGGTAGTAGGTTTATTGGAGGCAATCCTCATCGTATTTTATTCTTTTGGCATTCCATTGGTAACAGGGTTTTGACATTCTTGTCAAACGCTATGACTAATCTTAACCTCACGGATATGGAGACTTGTTACAAGTTGATAAAGACTTCTGTAGCACAAGGTTTAAATCTTAAGGAAAGGCGATTTGGTTTTGAGCCTGAAGTGACTGCCAAATTATCTAAGATTAAAGGAATTAGAATTTACGAAGTAGGAATTTCATATTATGGAAGAACCTATGCTGAAGGAAAAAAAATAAATTGGCGTGATGGTTTCAGAGCTATTTATTGTATATTAAGGTATAACCTATTTTAATCATTTCTTAATTCAAAGGTTACCATTTGGTAGTAAACTTATATTTAACTTTACTATCATTCAAAAGTGGTTGGTATGATTGCAGCGAAAATATATAAGGGAATTGAATTTATACTAATTGGTGATTTGCCGACTATTGAACAGTCTGCTATTAGGGAATGGCTAACGCTTGAGACTATCATAAAGATTCATACTGAGAAAGAGCTACTAAGAGATTGCGTTCAGTATAAGGATTATAAACTTTGGTTTGAAACAGTATTCATTTCAGAAGAGCAAGAAGTTAAGGCGGCTTCAAAAAAAATAAATCCAATCAAACCATTTGGGTTTGCATTAGATAACTAATCCCAGACGCCAACAGGTACTATTTCCAAAACATTACCCTCAGGATCGTTGAAATAAAACGATTCTTGACCTGATTTCCAGACTAGTTCATCAATAATAGGAATATTTAATGCTTCTAATTTTGATTTGCACTCCTCATAATTCTCCTTATCAACTTCAAAAGCAAAGTGCTGATTGCCTTCAGCAAAATGAGCAGGAGGTGAAGTCTTTTGCTTTGAATCTCCTGGATTAAAACAAAGCAAAACAGAAGATCCTGCTCTAAAGAAAATATGTTTCTCAGGTTGGTAATGAATTATCTCTAAGCCCAGTCGTTCGTGATAGAATGATTTAGCCTTTTCAAGATCATGGATATATAGACAGGTCTCCTTTATTTTAATTATTTCTTTCATAGAATTCCTTTTTCACCTGCTCATATTCATTCCACATGTTTGTTAGAATTTCGCCCGCAGGTTTGATGTCATTGATATATGCTGAAACCTGACCGATTTCAAGCTCACCTTCTTTTAAATCACCCTCAAATATTCCCATTTTAGATCTTCTTTTACCCAAAATGGATCTAAGGGTGTTGGCATCAGCACCCTGTTTTTCAGCTTCGCTGATGGAATTATAAAACTCATTTTTGATTAATCTTACAGGTGTCAGTTGCTTTAATGTAAGTATGGTCTCACCTTCTGTACTTTCAATTATCCTATTTTTAAAATTTACATGAGCAGATGATTCTTGACTAACTGCGAATCGGGTTCCAATTTGAACACCCTCAGCACCTAGAGCCATTGCTCCAAAAATACCTTGCCCATCTGCAATACCACCTGCGGCAATCACAGGAATATTTAAGGCTTTCGAAACCGCAGGAATTAAACAAAAGGTGGTAATTTCTTCTCGTCCATTATGTCCTCCAGCTTCAAAACCCTCTGCTACAACTGCATCAACACCAGCTTCCTGACTTTTTATTGCAAACTTTAAGCTTGACACAACATGGACAACGACAATGCCTTTGTCTTTAAGAAAGGAGGTCCATATTTTAGGGTTACCAGCTGAAGTAAATACAATTTTAACATCCTCTTTAACTATAATATCCATTAATTTTTCAATTTCTGGATAAAGAAGGGGGACGTTTACACCAAAAGGTAAGTTGGTAGCAGATTTGCACTTTATAATATGCTCTTCTAGCAGTTCCGGATGCATTGAGCCTGCACCTACAAGGCCCAGTCCTCCTGCGTTACTAACTGCTGATGCTAGTCGCCAACCACTGCACCAAACCATTCCTGCCTGGATAACAGGATATTTAATTTTAAAAAGCTTTGTTATCTTATTCATTTTATAATAAATGATCAACTTTAAACTACTAACATTACCTAATAAAAG
>CAYGNU010000005.1:7323-25199 GCA_964351175.1 uncultured Roseivirgaceae bacterium
CATCTGTAAATAAACCTCAGGCTCTTGAAGCATGAAACACCATTAGTACGATTTCTCATTTGGAGAATTAAGCACCTTAGCAATAAGAATTTTGTATTAATTCTGGCTGGCTTAATCGGTATAATTTCAGGTTTTGCAGCTGTTATTCTTAAGGAGTCTGTCCATTTTATTCAGTATCAGCTGAGGGAAGTAATTTCAATTCAAAATTATATCTATTTTGTTTTTCCACTGCTTGGAATACTACTGACTGTCATTTTGAGTAATGTCATTTTGAAGGAGAAAATGGGGCATGGAATTACTCAAATCCTCTATGACATTTCTAAAAACTCCAGTTTAATACGAAAAACAAAAACGTACTCCAGAATGCTTACCAGTGCTATTACAGTTGGTTTTGGAGGATCAGTTGGTCTTGAAGCCCCAATCGTTGTAACTGGCTCAGCCATTGGCTCTAATGTTGGCAAGTTAATGCATCTTAATTATAAGAAGAGAACATTATTGATTGGTTGCGGTGCCGCAGGAGCAATTTCTGCAATATTTAATTCGCCTGTGGCGGGGGTCATTTTTAGTCTGGAGGTAATTCTTGCTGATGTCACTATTGCAATGTTTATCCCATTGCTAATAGCTTCAGTTACAGGCTCTTTAGTTTCACTTACCCTTTTGGGTGATGACGTTCTCTTTTCTTTTAAGCTAGTAGATAGCTTTACTGCTTCTGACACTCCTTTTTATATTTTACTAGGAATTGTTTGTGGGCTAGTATCGGTCTACTTCACCAGAATGACATACAAAGTTGAGGCTCTGATCAACAAGGTAAAAGACATGTATGGCAAAGCTTTAGTAGGAGGAATTTTACTAGGCTTTATTATTTTGGTATTTCCTCCAATATATGGTGAAGGATATGATACTATTAAGCTGCTTTTAGCTGGGAAGGAAAACCATATCTTCAGCAGGTCATTGTTTTTTGGTGATTTAAATGATGCTTGGTTGTTACTCACCTTTATTTTTGGAGTTATTTTAATTAAACCAGTTGCTTCTGCTTTAACCATAGGCTCAGGAGGAAGTGGTGGAATCTTTGCCCCTTCTTTATTTTTAGGGGGAGTAACAGGGTTCCTTTTTGCAGCTGTCATAAATGTTATCACATGGGGCAATGTAAGTACCAGTAACTTTACATTGGTGGGTATGTGTGGAGTTATGAGTGGAGTATTATATGCCCCATTGACCGCCATATTCTTGATCGCTGAAATTACCAGTGGATATGAGCTGTTTGTTCCATTAATGTTAGTTTCTGCCATTGCATTTACTACAAGCTCATTCTTTGAGAAGCATTCCTTATATACCAAACATTTGATAGAACGTGGGGACCTGATTCAATACGACAAAGATAGGCAGGTACTTAGTCAGATTGACTTAACAAAAATTATTGAGCGAGACTTGATGTCAATTCATCCTGATGAAAATCTTGATGCATTAGTTGATCTAGTACGTGTGTCTACTCGAAACATATTTCCTGTTGTCAATGAGAAGGATGAACTGCTAGGAGTTATTACGCTCGATGACATACGTCATATAATGTTTGATCTTGAAAAAAGGGAAGATACTAAGGTAAGTAGCTTAATGCACAGTCCTCCTGCATTTGTTGACCCTCATGAAAATATGCAATCTGTGATGAGTAAGTTCGAACAGACTGGAGCATGGAATCTTCCCGTTATTGATAATGGAAAGTATAAAGGCTTTTTATCAAAATCGCGAATTTTTAACACCTACCGCACTAAATTAATAAGAGCAAATAAAGAATAAGTTCATTTTCAACACCTTACATGTTTTTCTAAAATTATTTTTTAAAATAATTGCCTCATAATTTTGATAATTCAAATTATTATTTCAGACATAAAAGCACATAGCTAGTTGTCCACAAAGTGAAAATTTAAATTTTATAGCGTAACTAATTGATAACCAGATATATAAATGATTGATCAAAAACAATGTGGAAAACTTTTTGAAAATGTGGAAAACTTTTCTTTGATTTTTCAGAATCTTTATTTTGTCTAAACGGACACTTTTGAATAGCTCGTTTTTTACAAAAAAGAAGAATTTATTACACCCATTCATTTCATATTAAGAGCAGTAAGTTATTAGGAATCTGCTCTTGTTAGTAATTCAAAATCGGTTAAATACGGTGTTAAGTATATATTAATTTAGTTTTAACCTGAGATGAAGATCTTTTTTTTCGGTTTGGCAGAAAGGAAAGCATTAAAACTCCACATCTTGAAATAGTGCAATATATTGAATTCCATTATTTATTAATGAACAAAAAAAATGTATTTTCGTTTTCACATTATGATTAAAGCATTAACTACTATTCTTTTAACAACAACCCTTTGTTTTTCAGTGAAGGCTCAATCTGTTGAGGTTATTAAATATCCAGGCTTAGACAATTTGATTAAAACTAAATCTGAGAAGATCCAAATCATTAATTTTTGGGCCACTTGGTGTGGTCCTTGCGTTCAAGAACTTCCATATTTTGAACAAACAGCAAAAGATTTAAAAGATAAGATTAACGTAAACTTAATAAGCATTGATTACGTGCAAGAAATTGAGAAGGTCAATAAGTTTGTTGCTCGAAAAGAAATTAAATCTAAGGTTTACTTACTAGATGAGATTGATGGCAATACTTGGATAGACAAAGTTGAACCTCAATGGTCTGGAGCAATTCCTGCCACACTCATTATTAATCATTCAACAGGTGAAAGGGCCTTTGTAGAACGCGAATTAAAAGAGGGAGAACTTGAAAACCTAATTGAAGAATTATCAAAATAAAACCAATATAAAGATGAAGACTAAAATTTTATCAGTATTTGTTTTGGCACTATTCTTTGCCGGAGCTCCAACATCAAGCACTTATGAACTAGGAGACGCAGTCAATGATTTTACTCTAACCGGTGTGAAGGGAGAATCAATAACCTTATCTAAATATGCAGGTAATGGAGCCATATTAATTTTTGATTGCAATACTTGTCCTTATTCTAAGGCCTACAGGGAAAGAATAAAAGCTTTGAATGTGAAGTATGCCTCTAAAGGTTATCCAGTTATAGCTATTAACCCAAATGATCCTGAAAAATCTCCAGGGGACACATTTGAAGCCATGAAGAAATATGCAAAGGAACACAATTACGAACACGCTTATGTTCAAGATGCGGATCAATCAGTGGCTCGTGCCTTTGGAGCTTCAAATACACCGCATGTTTTTGTGGTCAAGAAGGAGAGTGGGAAGTTCATATTGAGTTATATAGGAGCTATAGATAATAACAGCCGTGATGCCAGTGCTGCTGACAAGAAATATCTTGAAGATGCCGTTGATGCTTTGCTTTCAGGAAAGCAGCCTGAATTAACTAAAACTAAAGCCATAGGCTGTACTATTAAGTGGAAAGAAGCTTAATTTAATATTGAAAAATATAGAAGTCGAATGATTTGTCTGCGCAAATCCATTCGACTTCTCTATTTACACCTAAAAATCAATTACATGGCGAAACCGTCCTTATCAGAAATTCCAGAATTCTATCAAAAATATGTTGAAGCTGTTCAATATGACGAACTGATACCAGCGCTAATTAACAGTGGCAATGAAATGGTTGAATTGATGAAATCAATACAAGAGCCATCTGGTGATTATAAATATGGCCCTGACAAGTGGACAATAAAAGAAGTGCTAACGCACATCATTGATGCTGAAAGAGTATTTGCCTATCGCGCATTAAGGTTTTCGAGAAATGATAAAACTGATTTGCCAGGATTTGATGAGCAGCTATGGACTCCAGAGTCTAATGCTTCAAATCGTAAGGTTTATAAGATCATAGAGGAATATAATAACCTAAGGGCTTCAACTGTAGATCTTTTCGGAAGTTTTTCTGATGAAATGCTTAAAAGAACTGGCACAGCCAATAGCAGTTCTATGTCAGTGCAGGCTATTGGTTTTGTGATTGTAGGGCATGAAACTCATCATAGAAAAATTCTAAACGAACGATATTTTTCTTAATTGATACCTATTGTTAAATTGCTTAGATGAAATGGATCTGGGCAATTTTATTTTTAACACTATGTTCATGTGCCGCTACGAAATTCCAAAAGGAAATGGGAGCAATGGAACAAGAGTTTGGCCATCATGCTGGACTCCTTGTTGTTGATGCATCAACTGGCAAAACTTACATTTCTCATAACGAGGATAAATATTTTATTCCTGCATCCAATACCAAAATACTCACCTTATTTAGTAGCCTCAAGGAAATTGGTAGTAACATACCTGCCTTATATTATTATGAAAAGGGAGATTCATTAATATTTTGGGGTAGTGGAGATCCATCGCTTTTATATGAAGAACTCCCAATTAGCCCTGCTTATGAATTTTTGAAGTCATCTGAAAAGGATCTCTATTTTTCTGACGCCAATTTTTATGGATCACATTATGGTAATGGCTGGGCTTGGGACGATTATGACTACAGCTATGCCGTTGAACGCTCGTCACTTCCTTTATATGGTAATTATTTGAAAGTCAGTAAATCAGATACTTCAATATATCTGTCTGTCAAACCAAAGTATTTCAAGCAATATTTTTGGATGGGAGACTCTGTCAAAGAAAGCAGTATTTCTAGGCTATATGAAAACAATGCTTTCATTTACTCTCCTGCTATTAATAAAGCTTTGGATAGAAATATCCCTGTGAAGAGTAACCCTTTAATTACGGTTGGGTTATTGTCAGATACTTTGAATAGGACAGTAAGATATGTGGATATGCCATTGCCTAAAGAACATAAAATTTTGAGAGGATTAGCTGCCGATACTTTATACAAAGTAATGATGCAGGAAAGCGATAATTTCATTGCAGAGCAGCTTATGGTCACTATCGCTGGAATGGTATCAGATACACTCGATACTGATATTGGAATAGATTATATTAAGAACAAATACTTTGAAGCAATGCCTGATATGCAAAAATGGGTTGATGGCAGCGGACTGTCGAGATACAACCTAATTACACCTAGAAGTATTGTGTGGTTATGGCAACAATTACTCACTATGAAAGCTCGTGACCAACTATTTCCACTTTTAGCAACGGGGGGTGTTTCTGGGACTATAAAGAATTATTACAAGGCAGAACCACCATATATTTACGGTAAAACCGGGACCTTAAGTAATAATCATTGTCTCAGTGGCTATTTGATCACTAGTAAAGGTAAATTGCTTATTTTTAGTTTTATTAATAACAACTATCCAACGAGTTCAGCACCGATTAAGAAAAGAATGGAGCAGATATTGTGGGAGATTCACCAAAAATATTGAAATGCGTTATTTTTTAGGATTATTTCTACTCAGTTCATTTTTAACAGGGCAAGCCCAATTAAAAGACAGCCTTGATTTCAAAATAGGGCAAATGCTTATGGTAGGCGTTAGTGGTATTCAATCTTCTGAAAATAAATCTTTGATTGAAGATATAAACAAGGGCAATGTTGGGGGAGTTATTTATTTTGAAAAGAATATTGATCCTAAAGATTCTTATGTAAGGCTCAAGCAGTTTACTAATAATTTGAATGCAAATGCCCCACTACCATTATTTGTGGCGATAGATCAGGAAGGTGGCTTGGTGAATAGACTAAAGGAAAAATACAGCTTTCCAAAATCGGTAGATGCAGAATATTTGGGTAAAACGGCTAGTTTGGATACCACTAGGTTTTATGCGGAGATGACAGCAACAACACTTGCGGGTCTTGGAATAAATGTAAATTTTGCGCCTGTCGTGGATATTAAGATTGATGGAAACCCTATTATTTCAAAGCCAAAAAGATCGTATTCTGCTGATCCTGATAGTGTGGCACTTCATGCTCAGGTTGTTGTCGAAACCATGCGAAAATATGGGGTGATTAGCGTGCTTAAGCATTTTCCAGGTCACGGAAGTTCAAGGGCAGATACGCATCTTGGTATAGCGGATGTTACCAACTACTGGGATAACAAAGAATTAACACCTTATAAAACCCTATTAAAGAATAAACAAGTGGATGGTGTGATGTCTGCTCATATAGTCAATAAGAAATTGGATAAGGATGGCCTTCCGGGAACACTTTCTAAGCGAACTATTAATGGCCTTTTAAGACAAGATTTAGGGTATGATGGTGTTGTGTTTTCTGATGATATGCAGATGCATGCCATTACTAAGTATTATGGTTTAGAAAAGGCATTAGAGCTTTCTATTAGCGCAGGTATTGATGTGGTTATCTTTTCTAACAACATTCAGGGAAGTGAAAATAGAACAGTAGATACAGTGCATAACCTGATCAAGAAGCTGGTGAAGGAAGGTAAAATACCAAAAAGCCGAATCGATGAATCTTATAAAAGAATTGTAAGACTAAAAATGAAATACAATGAGTAAGAATATCATAATAGCGGTACTGGTATTTGTTTGCTTTGGCTTTAT
This sequence comes from uncultured Roseivirgaceae bacterium, assembly GCA_964351175.1. GTDB lineage: Bacteria > Bacteroidota > Bacteroidia > Cytophagales > Cyclobacteriaceae > Fulvivirga. The sequence continues at coordinate 13,784 of CAYGNU010000005.1, forward strand.
AATATATTCTTTTTATCAAAAAGCCCTTGTAGAGAAATCATTAAATGAGGCAGTGGAGCAGCGTGAATTGACTATCGAGGCTATGGAGGAGGTGGAGAGACAAAGAGCTATAGCAGAGAAGACTATGGAAGAGGCACTTTATCAAAGTAGCAGAGCAGAGCAGGCTTTGTTAGTAGCTGAGAGACAAAGAGAAATAGCATTATCTAAATGCAAATAGAACCTTTTAATATAGTTCAAGCCAAGTCACCAAGAGTTCCTATTCTTATATCTGTTCCTCATTGCGGGGTCCAATTTCCAGATGAAATAAATGCCCATTATAATCAGGACCTAATTGCAGCTCCTGATGATACCGATTGGTTTGTCCATCAGCTTTATGATTTTGCATCAGAACTTGGTATAACCATGATTCATGCACAATATAGCCGCTGGGTAATTGATTTGAATAGAGACCCGGACAGCCAGCCACTATATAATGATGGAAGGATTATCACTGCGTTAAGCCCAACAACTAATTTTGCAGGCGATGATATCTATTTGAAAGGACATGAACCTGATCAGGCTGAAGTTGATAGGAGACTTGAAATATACTATTGGCCTTATTATCATAAAACTCAGGTGCTACTAGATGATTTAAAATCTGAATTTGGCAAAGTGCTTTTTTGGGATGCTCACTCTATAAGGCAATACGTCCCTACCATTAGAAAGGAGAAGTTTCCTGACTTAATACTTGGGGATAATGAGCAGCGCAGTGCAGACAAGAAATTGTCAGATACTACCTTGTCTGAACTGAAGAAAAGTGGCCTTCAGGTGAATCACAATACGCCATTTAAGGGCGGGCATCTGACGCGCTATTTTGGTAAACCAGAGCTGAGTCAACATGCACTTCAACTCGAAATGACCAAAATTAATTATATGGATGCTGCTGAAATGGAATATGATATTATCCGAGCTAAAAAAATGAGAACTATGCTTAAGTCCAATTTTATATCACTATTAAATGTAATGGATTCACTATCATGAAGCATTTTCAATTTTATGGGTTATTACAAAATGATGGGTGGCATGAAAATGTGACCATAAGCCTTGACAATAGCGGCATAATAAAGGCCATACAAAACCAAACTATTGAAGGTTCAGAAATAGTTAATGGATATGCTATCCCCGGTTTTCAGAATGCACACTCACATGCTTTTCAATATGCAATGGCTGGCTTGGCTGAAAAGCACAAAGCTGGAGCTGAATCCGATGATTTTTGGAGCTGGCGTGAAGCCATGTATCAGCTGGCATTAACCATGAACCCTGATGATTTACAAACTGTCGCCACCATGCTTTATTGCGAGATGGTAAGGCATGGATACACCCATGTAGCTGAGTTTCATTATTTACATCATGATATAAATGGAAAGCCATATGAAAACCTAGCTGAACATGGTGAACGATTAATTGCGGCAGCTCAGAAAGCAGGTATTAAAATTACATTGGTTCCGATGTTTTATCAGAAAGGTGGATTTGGAATGGAACCTCAAGAAAAGCAGAGGCGCTTCATTTCAAAAAATGAAGAAGAATACCTTAACCTGTTGGAAGCTTCCAGACAAGCTATCAATCATTATGATGGAGCTTCATTAGGGTATGGTATACACTCTTTAAGGGCTGTTGATCCTACTTTAATAAAATCATTTTTGGCTAATAATAAGCAAGGCATTCCTTTTCATATCCATATTGCAGAGCAGTTGAAGGAAATTGAAGACTGTAAGTCATTTTTGGGAAAGCGGCCCGTTGAGTGGTTACTCGATAATACAGAAGTATGTGAGAATTATCATCTGGTACATGCTACTCATCTTATCGATAGTGAAGTAGTCGGTATTGCCAATTCCAATGCACATGTTGTATTATGCCCTAGCACAGAAGGAAACTTAGGAGATGGTATTTTTCCTCTAAATCAATTTCAAAAACTAGGGGGCCGATGGTCAATTGGAACCGATAGTCATATTGGTTTAAATCCTTTGGAAGAATTAAGAATCTTGGATTACGGCCAAAGATTAACCTCTCATCAGCGTAACACCTTTATTGATCATCAAACTAGTGATAGTGGTGAATATGCCATTAGGCAATCGCAACTTGCAGGTAGAGCCGCCATGGGTAATCAGAGACAAGCATATTTTGAAATTGGTCAGCCTTTTGATGCTGTAGTTTATGATGCTAACAAGCCGTTGCTATCAACTGCTAAATCAATTAACCGATTATCCACTATTTTATATGCCTCAGATAGTACCTGGGTAAAGGGAACTATCGTGGATGGAAGTTGGGTGACAAAGGATCAAAATCACATTAGAAGAGACGAAATTCATGCTGATTTTGCAAAGACAATGAACATCCTTAAAGTAAGATAGAAAACCTCATCCAAGTCTTCGGAAACCTCTTTTGAGAATAATTTGTTAAATTGAAGTAGTCCACCATGCTAATCTTTGTTGAAACGATTATTCAAATATATCCTCTTAATAGTGTTTGGCGCTGTCTTTAGTGCAGCTACTATACATGCCCAAACTGTAATTGATACAAGTCGAACGGCAGATTTCATGGTAAAAAAAGTGCTTTTAGGAAATGGTGTGTTGGTTGGAGATGTAAAATACACTGGTGAGAAACATGCCATTAGCATTTATGAAGATAGCACAAGCCAAGTGGGCATTTCCAAAGGTATTTTACTTACCTCTGGCAATGCCTTTTATGCCATTGGCCCTAATAAGACTCCAAGGTCTGGATGGGCCAGTTTTGCAAAAGGAGATGAGGAGCTTGAAGCCATTGCTCGAGGTAAAACCTGGGATGCTGCTGTATTGGAATTTGATTTTGTCACCATTTCTGAAAACTTATCGTTCAGATACGTTTTTGCCTCTGAGGAATATCTGGAGTATGTAGGATCTAAATTCAATGATGTATTTGCCTTTTTCGTTTCAGGTCCAGATAAGAGTAAAGCCAATATCGCTCGGCTTGCAGATGGTAAAACACCTATAACTGTTAATACTGTAAACAGTGAGCTAAACAATGAGTACTATATTGACAATACCTATTATAACACTACTGACCCATATATTTGGGACGTAAGAAATAGGAAGGTGATATTAAATAAAAAGTACCTTCAAGAAGAAATAATACCGAAATACGATACCCAATTTGATGGTTTTACTACAGTTCTCACCGCGCAGTATAAGGTCATACCTAATCAGGTCTATCATATTAAACTAGCCATTGCTGATGTAGGTGATGATATTCTTGATTCTGGAGTATTTCTTGAGGCAGGCTCATTTCAGAGCGAGGGAGAAATAATTGTTGAATTAGCTGATCATTTTAAACGCGACAAAGTGGCTGAAAAGATGCAGGCCAGAAAGACTGAATTAATACCTGAATATGAATTAAAGGACATAAAAATCCCAAAGAAGACATTAATTGGCCAGATAGAATTTGAGTTTGATAAATACGACATTACCACAAAATCAAGAAGTGCAATTGTAGGTATGTATAATCAATGGAGGTCAACTAAAAGTGCCAAATTAGAATTGATTGGCCACACTGATGACTGGGGTAGTTATGAGTACAATGAAGAGTTATCAGAAAAAAGATCTAAAGCTGTAGCTCAACTATTACTGGAATTAGGCGTTCCGGAAAACCTAATGGCAATTAATTTTCATGGCGAGACCTTGCCGATTGAGAACAACAGTACTAAACTTGGTAGAGCTAGAAACAGAAGAGTAGAATTCTTTTTGATTAATTAGCGAAGTCGAATGTCTTCTTCATAATCAATAGGAACCTTTATAGGAATGCCGTGGACAGATGCTTTTATGTACCCTTTGTACTGCGCCTTCATTTTTTTACCCCCCAAAACGCTCATAATGCTTTTAAGCATTCCAACATCGCCAATATTAAAGGTAGCATCTACGGGTACAGTAAAATTTGACAGAGCAGGAATTTTGGTTCTTTTAGATTGATTAATAGTTCCTATTTTTTTGCCTTCAAGTAGGACATCAACATTCACCTTCCTCAAGGTCATATTGACATCATTAGGGTTGTAGAAGTAGGCATTGGCATTGAGTAATGCCTCTTTTCCAGTCACTTTTGAAACCTTTATATCGCCAATTCTTTTGAACTTGGGAGCTTCTTCAGGTCGTGTACATGAAAATATAAAAAGTGTAAGTACTGAAATTAATAAGATTCTTTGCATGCTTTTTTCTGATGTGAGAATTAAATAAAAGGTTGTGCTATAATCATACCAATTTTATTCGTAAATCGCGCCAGCTTAGTTTAGATTTAATTAGAAATGATTTCTTTGAATGATTTACAATTAGAGCAAATTGCTGATCAGCTTGCTGATCGAGATTATGCTATCATTGACGATTTTCTTAACGAAGGTGAGATAGATAATATTTTAGAAGTATTTGATATTCATAAAAAGGAGGGCAATTTCAAGAAAGCTGCTGTTGGGGCTTCTGAAAATAAAACAGTTGATCAATCTGTAAGGAATGACCTAATCAAATGGATTGATAATGACAATGCAAAATCTCCAACTCAGGTGTTCCTTAACCGGATAGATGCCGTGAAGGAGTATCTTAACAGGACCTGTTTTCTAGGGATTAAAGAGTATGAAACTCACTTTACGATATATCCACCAGGAGCATTTTATAAAAAGCATTTAGACCAATTTAATAGCAGCGGCCATCGTAAAATATCTTTTATATGCTATCTGAATGTCAACTGGCAGCCAGAAGATGGGGGAGAGCTAAGAATGTTTTTACCTGAGGGAATTTTGGACATTGCTCCAATGGCAGGTAAATTGGTTTGTTTTAGAAGTGATGTAGTAGAGCATGAGGTGTTGGTATGTCACGCCAACAGATATAGCCTTACTGGGTGGATGCTAGATCAGTATATTGATCTTAGTTTTTTATAAATCTAGATTTATTTAAAATGATGCCTTTATTCTCTTGATTGGAGGAGTTAGAAAAAACCTCATCCATAGGGTGAATGATGAGATTTAACAGTCATTACTTAAATTAGAGCATGCTTTATTTCCACAGAAACACAAATGATCAATTGGGTGATAAGATCAAGGAAGCTTTGTTGGACATGTCAGCCGCTCATCAGCAAGTCGAAATAGTAGTTGGCGAATCATTTCTCAGAGAAAATGAAATAGAAATTAAAGGTGAGACAAAAATATTTCAATATCTCCGATCATTAAAAAGCGACTTAGATTATTCAAGGTCGCTCTCCGCTGATGCATGTGTAGTGAGGAAGGATGGGGATGGGAAGGTTTGTTGAATACAATTTAATGAACATCGATACCGTCAAAATATAATTCAGATATAACGGTATCCTCATATTTAGAACCTTTATAAACTTCGAGTATTTCGAATTTCAGTGTCCATGTAGATTTAAGTTTTAGTAATTTGAAGTCCTCTCTATCTGAATACCCAATTGGTGAAAGGTGAAATCTTTGTTCAGCACGGACATCTGATAGTTTTAAAATAGCCAATGGTTCATCATTATAATATACCTTCAGACTTTTCACCCGTGAATTTAATTCCCATGCACTTTGATTCTTCACATAGCCATTGGCTATGATAATGTCAGTGACTCTGGGGCATTCAGGGGGAAATTCGTAAAGCAAGAATTCTCCTATACCATATCCTTTGACTCCTTCCACCCAAGCACTTTTATAATCAAAGTCATGAGTGTTACTGGGAAGGTAAGAATTTTCACTTTGAGACATTAAATAACTTGATGCTGTCACAGAGTTTACAATGCCACCACAGTACCAACTACAGGCTGAACCAACAGGATCCCAAACACTTTCTTTAATTTCATTACAAAATTGTAGTATTTTAGATTCTTGCTCGGTTTCTTGACCCCAGTTACGACCATCAGCTTTCATTTGCTTATAAACTTTTTCACAATCTGTAAATGCTTCGGCAGAATTGAATTTCTTAATAAATTCATCACTAAAGTCAAATTCTTGACCTATAACTGTTGGTTTTAATATCAAAGTACCCTGAGCAAACAAAGAGATTGATAACATCATAAAAACTGAGAATAATAGGGGCCTCATTTTTTTAAAATTGTAATAAATTTAATGTTAAACCCCATCTGCCTTCTTCTGCGCCTCGGCCAATAACTTATCTGCTTTTTCTTTGCTTTCAGCTTCAATCTTGTCTGCCTTTTCGTCTGTTTCTTCGCGCAGTTTCTTCGCTGCTACTTCTGCTATTTTCTTTTTAATCGGATTGCTACCGGCCTCTTTTATTAAATTATCAGCCTGTGCATAGCCTTTCTTGCGTACTTCATCTGCAGCATTTTTGCCTTCAGAAATTAATCTATCTGCTTGCTTCTTAGCATCAGCCTTAATTTTTTCTCGTTGCTTTTCTTTCTCTTCGTCTAAATCAACACCAAGTTTTTCTTCAACTGCTTCTTTTGCTACTACTTTGGCAACATCTGTAGCTTTAACATTCGAGCCAGCTCCTTTCAGTTTATAAGTAGGGTTTTCAAATGTTCCTCCAATACCAAAATTCAAAGGAATAACAGAACTACCTGCATTTGAACCTCCTGTATATTTCGCTATTAAATCATTGGCAGCACTTCCTAATTTACCAGCCGGCACGTCCATTTTTAATGTGTAGTCCAAACCTCCAGATAAAGTAGAAGAACCTCCAATATTGGCCTTATAACCTCCTAGAGAGAGGTCAAATGGTTTAACATTAACTTTTCCATCCTCAATGCTGACGTTCATCAAAATGTCCTTAATATCTATCTCATCGGCACTTAAAGAACTTATACTGGCAGTGTTACCAATTCCTTTGAGCAAGCTTGAATTAAGTACTTTAGCCTGAGCCAAATTCAAAAGACCTCCACCAGTAACGGTACCCATGTCAGGGAACATTTCTTGGTCTAACAAGCCACTGACTTTAAAATCAGTAGAAAGCTTCCCGTTTATGTTTTTGGCAATTGGGAAATAGGACTGTACAATAGAAAATGTTTCAAAGGCCTTTTGAGTTGAAAGCTCATCAACTTTGAATTTGAAATCATACTTAGGTTTCTCTAGATCCGTAGGGTCGTAAAAACCACTCATAGCAAAAGCACCTTCAAGTAAATTGAAATTAAGTCCGTCAAGACTAACAACGCCATTTCGAACCACAATTTTACCCTTTGCATTAGTTATGGACATGTCCATAACGGCCACTGTTTTGATATTTGAGGTCATAACAAAATCAATATCTTTCGGGACTTCAACTACACCCATACTTTCTTCTGGAGTCTCTGCTGTTTCTTCAGTAACCTCCTCGTCAGACATGAACTCATTAAGGTCTAGTAAGTTAGAAGTTAGATTAAGATTTCCTCTTAATGTTTCATTTTCGCTAAACAGATAGCCAATGTAGTTGGTGATAGAGCCATTCATGGAGATATCACTTTTTCCTATGGTGCCAGCATAACTATCAAGTGTCATTTGCTTTGGATCAAAAGATGCCTTAGCAGATGAAATAGTTACCTCATAAGGTAACTCACTATCTATATATTTGAAGTTGTTTATACTAGCGTTACCACTCGTGGGTAACTTATCATAGCGTTCTGCCTCAAGGTCAGCCATATTGCCTGATGTAGAAAGGTTAGCTCTAACTATCCCTGCCAAAGTCATTCCTTCTAAAGGGAAAATTTTGGTGATCTTTTCAAGATCGATTCCCCCATTAGCATTTGCAGTCCAATTATAGTTGTCAAGATTCCAAAACTCAAGGCTTGCGCCAAATGGCTCACCATCCATAGTCATAGCAAAATCATTAATCACGGCCTTAAAGTCCTTCATTAAGCCTGTCGGGCTCATGATTTCCGCATTGAACTTAAGCCCTTCAAGAGCGTATGGCAAATCGGCAGTCTTAACATAACCATCTTTCATGCTCATATTTGCATTGATAATAGGCGTTTTTCCGCTAACACTATCATATGTGCCTTTGGCAGATAGGGCAATGTTATAGATACCCTTCATACTCATGCCTTCCATAGGAAACATGGAACTGAGTTCAGCTAAATTTAACTGACCTTTTATGTTAGCATCCATATTGTAATCAACCAGATTGGAAATAACCATTTTTGCGTCAAATGGATTTTTGCCGAAGTCCATGTGGAATTGCTTTAAGTTGACCATGGTATTATCAATCACACCATCATTATTAATGATGGCTAAATTCATACTAATATTTGAGATGGCAGTGGGTAGGTCGGGGTATTTAAACATGGCTTCGTTTACCTGTAGAGCAAGATTGAAAGCAGGCATTACTTCTTCTGTATATTTACCTTTTACTTCCCCATTAAATGATAGATTCCCTTGTGTTTCAATGCTTCCAAAGTCTGCAGTGTAAATGCCTGGCACTAGTGATAAAAGGCTCTTAAATGTGGCTTCTTTCGCATTATAGTTTAAGTCCATATCCATGCTCCCATCTTCATTAAGTGTGAGGAAACCGTTAAAACCCATATTTAAGTCATTAACAGAAACATTGTTTTCTTTGAAGGTAAAGGTCGAGTAGTTATTACTAATTGACATAACAACATCAGCATCCACCTTCTTATTAGTGAGGTACTCAACGCCATCAAAGTTTACCGTTACGCTATCTATACCTGTAAGTGTGGAAAGATCGAAGACATCTTGATTAAAATCTCCACTTCCACTATGATTCATTCCTTTCAATTCCATTTTAAAAGGAAGGGTAGCATCATTATATACTAAATGACCATTGGTTATCGCCCAATGATCAATGCCTACATTAAACTTAGTAGGTTCTTCAGAAACAGGCTCTTCAGGAGCCTCCTCTTCAGAGGCAATGGCTATGTCATAATTAGCAGATCCATCCTCCAAAACAATCACGTTTATTTCAGGCTTATCCAGTTCAATACCATTGATTTTTATTTGCTCTCCAAAAAGACTCATTATGTCTATCTCAACTTCAAATTTTTCAACAGCAAAAAGTATTGTACCTGCAAAAGGTGCTCTATTAATAACACCGAAGTTATTGAGGCCTGCTGTTGCATTAGGAAAGTTGGTGAATAATGAAATGGAGAAATCATCAGTATCCCATACAATATCTGCATTGACAGACTCTACCAATGCCTCGTCAATAGCAGCCTTAATATCATCTTTAAAAGCAATTGGGATAATAAATGCCGCTGCTAGAATGATAATTATAATAACGCCAAATGTGATGAATAGCTTTTTCATTTGTGAATTGTTACTGAGTGTATTAGATTTTATTAATCAAATTTAGCAAACTATTATTGGATATTTAAAAGTGAAGATAAAGCAAGTGTTATTGTCGAATAAGCAATATGTTTATATCACCTGCATAGCTTAGATCAATGCTATTTTCTGTTCTATTCTTTATTTGATAGTTGAGAACAAAGTCATTATCAATTCTGGTCAGGACTAAATGTTCATTTGACTTGATCCAGCGGATATCGATTTTTTCCGCATTTTGTAAAATAGGGGACTTAGGGTCTTTTTCCAAACGAATTTCTCCTGTGCGGTCACTGTTTAATGTTAAAATACCTGTTCTAGATCCTTCTGGCATGGACCAGGTGATTTGCCATTCTCCAACTATGTCTGTAGCAAGCTCTGCTTCTGAACAACCAACGAGTAGTAATGATAACAATAGTAGATTTTTCATTTGTTCATCTATAACGATAGGTGATTTTAAAGATTGCCCGCAACCATAGGACATTTTATCTTGGATATCATCATTGTTAATTTAATGTTAACTACTTATTCGAAAGGGATATATGTACGTTATTCTCTTTTAAATCATGAATTTTGATCAATTTCCATTCATTTTCTGAACAACATGCTGGTTATTTTCGATTTTAATGTTAATTTAATGTTACCTTAATGTTAACAACGGTAAATAGTTTAAGAAAAGGTTGAAAAAATTTGTAATCATATTGACATTTCTAAGCACGCTAAGCATCCTCTTAAAGGGGCAAAATGTTAGTAATCTTACTTTTCATTCTGAATATGAGAAGGAAAATATCTATCAATATATTAAAGGTGAGTCTGCCCAGTTGTTAGATCTTCAATTGATGGTGGATGAGAATGTTTCTTCCGTTAGTGCTAAAGATTATCATGCTAAGTTTGAGATACTTCTTTCTGAGTCCAAAGATAAATTGGCAAAAACTAAATCTGATCAAAAATTTCTTTCATGGCTGTTTTACAGAGTGCATAGAAAGGTGCTTAAAAACTATAAGCAGTATAGTCCATTGGCCGATGTATTTGAAGCGGGAGACTATGATTGCCTTTCAGCTACCACCTTATATGCTTTATTGCTAAATGATTTAGGATACAAGGCTGAAGTGGTTGAAACAAACTATCATATTTATTTAGAAGTTTCGACTACCGATGGTAGATTTTTAATAGAGTCAACAGACCCTATTAACGGCTTTGTTTACAATCAATCAGAAATTGATAATCGACTGGCTGAGTATGATTCTAAGAATAATTTTTCTAGTAATACCGAGTATTCCTTCAATACAAAAATTCATGATGCTGTAGATTTAGCTAAATTAGTTGGTTTACAATATTATAATCGTGCAGTAGACAGATTTAATAATGGTAATATTTTACCAACTTTAGATTTGCTAGAAAAGTCTACCGTTTTTTATCACTCAGAAAGGATCGTTGAATTCGGTATTGTGCTTGCACAAGTAATTGCCGATGATCCAACTTTGGATGATCAACTAAAGTCTGTTTCAATAAACCGTATTGGAAGCTTTATCAAAGCGACTGACGTTGTTGCGTCTCGCTAATTTGTAAGTATTCTTACCTCAACTCTTCTGTTATTTGTTCTAGATTCATCGTCATTAGCTCTTGATAAAGGCTGAGTTCCACCAAATGCTTTGGTTTTGACTCGCTTTTTATCTATTCCCTTACTAACTAGATAATTTTTCACCGATTCTACCCTACGCTCTGATAACTTTAAATTTTGCTTTGCGTTTCCCCTGAAATCTGTATGACCTTCTAGTTGAATTGTCATTGTTTCGCTGGTATTCATCATATCTACAATTTCATCAAGCTCTTCAAACGATTCTGAGGAAATTTCAGCTTTACCTAATGCGAAAATCAATTTTTCTAATCGAATGAGTCTATTTAGGCTGTTTGGACGAAGTTCGATGATTTTTTCAATTGAACCATTAATGGCGTCAGTTATCATTATAGTTTCTCTGTATGTGACATAACCATCACTTTCTAATACTATTTTATAATCTTTTCCTTCTACCATTTCAAAAGTAAAACTATCGCCTCTTAAAACTCCAATATTTCCCCCATATGGAAGGCTTTCATATTTTATTTTTGCAGTAACAGGTTCTTTTGAATTAGCGTCAATTATGCTCACATTTACAGAAA
>CAYGNU010000005.1:25209-28150 GCA_964351175.1 uncultured Roseivirgaceae bacterium
TTTTCCTCAATTCCTTGAGCAAATGCACTCAAAGAAAGAAGAGAAATAAACAAAAATAAAATAGCTTTTTCTTTCATTTTCTTACGGGTTATTCATTATTCTTTATCTTAAATTCTACTCTTCTGTTCAAAGCACGACCCTCTTTATCATCATCGTTACTTGCAACAGGTCTCGTCTCACCGTAACCAACAGTCATGATTCTACTGGCATCAATCCCTTTTTCAACCAAATAATCTTTAACAGCGGTAGCTCGTCTTTGAGATAGTTTTATATTATAATCTTCAGTACCAATATTATCAGTATGTCCTGCAACCTCAATTTGAATACCCGATTTATCGGTCATTAGCATTACTATTCTGTTTAGTTCTGCAAACGAGTTTGACTTCAAAATCGCTTTGTCAAAATCGAAAAACACATTATTAAGAGATACAACTGCCTCTTTTTCAATAGGGACAAGTTTCAAATCTTTATTTTCAAGTGTATGTTCGGCATCTTCACTATAATTTCTTAGATCAACATTAATATTCTCCGCCACAAAACCATCTGCTTCTGCTCTAATGCCATACATTTCTCCAGCAGGAAGTAACAATTCATACTCACCTGTAGTAGCATTTGAACTTGTTATACCAATTTCCTTGCCATCTGATAATCTTTCATAAATAATTTTAGCTTCAATAGGTTTCCCAGTTTTAGCATCTATTAATTTGCCTTTTACAAGAATAACAGGCTCAGGCTTCTTTAAAACAGGCAGAGCCACTCTAAAAATATCTAAGTCATCTTCGCTAACACCTTGTGAGTAATAGGCGTAATCACTATTGCCAGGAATGTTAAAAAACAAGTCCTCATATTGTGAATTAATTGTTGGACCTAAGTTCTCTGGTTCTGACCAGTTTGTCCACGTGTCATCAAGTCTTTTTGACATATATATGTCACTAGATCCGAAGCCGCTATAACCATCTGAAGAGAAATATAAAGTTTTATCATCTGGTGCTAGGAATGGAGAAGATTCTTCTCCCGCAGTATTTATTTTATTTGAAAGATTCAATGGTTCTGTCCAGGTACTATCAGCATTTAAGAAACTGACATATAAGTCTCGCCCTCCATTTGAATCTTCGCGCATCACAGACATTAACAGTGTTTTGCGACTATTGGCCAAATAGAAATTAGCCTTTTCAGAATAGTTGTAATCATTAGTAATATTGATAGTGGTAGGTTTTGACCAGCTCCCACTTGCGTTGGAACTGATACTGACACCTGCTGCCATTCTGCCATTTTCTAGGTATTGATTCCCTAAAACTAATATTACGGCCTTTCCATCTGGGGTTACGGAGCTTACAAAGTTTGGTCCAGCATTATTTAACTCTGAACCCATATTTTTTGCTAGCTGCCAGTTGCCATCAGCATCTTTTTCTGAGTACCATATATCTTCATTGTCTTCTGTTCCACCGATATTGTCAGGATGATTTTTTCTTGAGAAATAAAGTGTCTGACCGTCAGGAGAAAGTAGGGGTTTGTATTCTTTGTATTTACTATTTACATTTTCGTCTAGCCGTTCTTTAGTAATATCTGCATTAATAAATTCAGGAATATCTATAGAAGCGATAATTGGAATATTAGAGTCGGATATTGCTATTGCATCAATGCTGTAATACTCTGGTACTGCAGCACCATCAAACTCTATTTTCACTGCTTGTACCTTATAAGACGTCATCTCAACAAAAACATTAAGCATACGCCCTTTTAAAGGAATAGCCTTAGGGCTGAAAGTGTTAATTAAATATTCTGTGCCTTCCTCATCGTAGGCATAAACCTTAAAAATTGCACTAGCATTATACGATTCAGCAATAGCTATTTGCTGTATTTGAATTGGATTTGCAAACCCAACTTTAACAAATTCCTTTCTATTCGCTCTTTCTGGTGTCCACGCATTGGGATTTTCTCCACCAGCAGGCAAAACATTTGGTTTTCCCAAAAGTTGCTGAGCGGAATATTGTACAGGTGTTAGCTCAGATGAAAACTCCAATACTTCTGAAGCCCATTGAACTACCTGAGCATTAGATATTTGTACAAAAAATACAAGGGATAGGAGCAGTATAATTTTTCTCATGTTCTAAGAGATAATATTGAATAGATTTAATCAAGGTAAACATAGAAAAAAACCACTTTCATTCCAATTTCTTACTTCTTATTTGATGCTTAATTTGGAAGTTAATTCGTTTTAATTACATACAGTGCTTTTATCTGCCCATTGAAGAGTCATTATACAGTAAAAAACCTACATGTAATAGTACTCCGAACTGGGTATTTTCTTGATCATAGTAGTTGATAGCCAGACAGATAGGTCCAACCGGACTATGTAATACAAGCGAAGAGGATCCCACTACAAATATATCGTCATTATTTTGTTGTTTTATGAGTAAATCATTTTCCTGTATGAGGGTTTGAAATGGTTTAAAGGCAAATGCCTCAAGCCTCAAGTCAAGATTTGAACGAATGGAAAGTATATTTTTTATTCCGGCAGCAGCGAAACTATATGCTCTAAAGTTTGGTAAAAACTGCGAGCGACTATCTTGCAGTGGGTTAAATGACGGTAAATTAATAAGTGTTCCGTTATAATTAGCAAAGAACCCCTGACCAGAATAAACACCATCAAAAGAGTATCCGGTACTCCATCGGCCTTTCTTAAAAAACTGTTCCCACTTGAGGGAGAATCTAAACCACTCGTTGTTGTCTTTTAAAGCAAAATCTGGAGAAGTTGTTCCAGGACTATAGTTTTCCTCAATAGAAAAGTAGTCTAAAGTAACCTTAAGCCCTTTACCTTCACTAGCATATTGCTTTCTATTAAAGCTATTTCTTCCTAGAGAAATACCTGCTCTAAATCCTTTTAATTTTAGATTGTCTAAAGTATCGCTTGATGTAATTCCAGCATTGTTTCCATATG
>CAYGNU010000005.1:28160-29958 GCA_964351175.1 uncultured Roseivirgaceae bacterium
TCCCGAAAGAACTGTTTTTAACTTTTTTCCTAAAGGAATGCCAACGTTCAAGCCATATTTCCTATCAGTCCTGTCAAGAATAGCAGGAGAGTCGCTATCGATGAAAATATCATCAGAATTTAGAAAATCGAAATTATTGTAGGTGAGTTCCGGTTCGATATAAAATTGAAAGGGCCAAGTAAGATATAGCCTGGATCTTAGTTGGCCAGACTTGTAAAAACTGCCTGAGTAGAAGTTCATACTTGTTTTAAGAAGATAGTTGTTGAAGTAATAAAACTCCGCGTTCAAGAATATTTGGCTTATATTTCGAGAGGCTATCGCTCCTCCAACTTCGAGATTTAAGTTGCTTCTAGGTCTTCCAAATAACTCTAATGCGTAATTTCTTGTTTGTTGGTCAAAGGTTATATCGGGGTAAACAGTGTTAAAGTAATCTTCCGAAACCAATTTAAAATAACCTCTTTTTACATCTTCCAGGTCTAGTAATTCTCCGGACCTATGTTTAAATAATTTATTAATGTACTGTCTTTGTCTGGAGTTATATCCGTGAAAATTGATCTTTGAAAACTTTAATTCCTCACCTTTTTTTATAAAATCAGCCCTTTTGACTTCTCTTTCCTTCGCTGATTGCCTACTAATGATTTTAGCTTTGATGCTATCCATATTTTTCATGGTAACATTATAACCACTATCAATTAGGTCTTTAGCTTTAGAGAAGTCTAATGCAGTATAGTTGGTTAAATTTGGCTCAAGGTATACTCCATTCTTAGGGATAGTATTTGGATTTGACTTGTCAACAAGCATGAACAAAAGGGAGTTATTCACTAACTTATCATCTTCACCATATGGGTACTCATTAAAAATTTTAGATGATACATTAGAGCCAATTATTACCTCGGGTTGGAAGTCATTGATGGCAACATCTACAGGAAAATTGTTATAAATACCACCATCAAAAAGATACTTATCATCTATTTTTATCGGCTTGTAGAAAAATGGAACTGATAGGGTTGTGCGCAAAGCGAGTGATAGGCTAGCATTTTTTAAGACAACCTCATTTTGAGTAAAGATATCAGCAGCAATAATTCTTGCTGGCACGTATAAACTGTCAAAATTATTATTGGCAATTGCTGATGCTTTTGCAAGATATTCTGGTAAGGCGAAATTCAAAGTGACATCGCTAGCCAAACTGCTATTTAAGCTTGCGTTAAAAACAGAGTCGAGTGATAACTGAATGGATAGAAAGGAAGAATTGGTTTTGTCTTTGTAGAGGTAGTAGTTGTATCCTTTCTCAAAAACTCCATTTACCCAATCTTGAAATTTGGGAGAAAGCATGATTTCTTCAATTTGCTTGGCAGAATATCCAGCAGCATAACAACCGGCAACTATACCACCCATAGACGTTCCTACCACATAGTCAATGGGGATATCATTTTCTTCAAGGGCCTTAATAACACCCACATGGGCAAGTCCTTTAGCCCCACCACCACTCATTACAAGTGCTACTTTTTGACTGAAGCCAAGATTAGAAAGAAGACCTAAAACTAATGTGATAAAGATTTTTTGCAGACGCATTTTGAGAACCAATAACAGTATAAATCTAAACAAAAAAGGCAAGACAAAATTGCCTCGCCTTTGCCATTTTTAATGGTTTTATTTATTTAACACTTGCTAGAACTATAGAGTTCTCTTCAGGAAAATTTATCATTTCTAATTGATTCAGAATTTGGTTCTTTTTAAGATTAAAGGCCAATGCGTATTCTTTCTCAAATGGTGAGGTAGGAGGTTATAAGAATTTGAT
>CAYGNU010000006.1:0-26957 GCA_964351175.1 uncultured Roseivirgaceae bacterium
AAGCAATAGTTGATAGGTGAGAGAATATTCACAGTGTGCGACCGTATGTTTTTCTACACCATGTTAGCGATTATGACTTGAATTATTAGGAAAAGTTTGTCTGTCATTGTTCAGACTAATTAATTAGTACTTCATTCTTGGTAATGGTTTTACCGAAGTCCACCTTAATTACTTTCGAGATTGTTGGTCTTCTAGCTTGCTTCTATATTGACTACTGATTTAGGTAGGTAACTGTCGATATTTGTTGAAATATAGAATGATGAATATTGTCAAAAGTCTTCGGAAATAATTAAAGCCTCACAGACTTCACTAATTAAGTCTAAACCTCTATTTCCATTTGTTAGAATTACAAAACCATCTTTTCCTTCAAGGTAGCCTCTGAAGTATGCACGATAAGAATCATTTGCTCCATTATGTGAAAATATGACCTCGTTTTCATTTACCGACAACCTTGGCCCTAAACCATAATCACTGGGTGGTACCATTGTCATCATATCAAGGGTCAGCGATTGACTCAAGAAATCTTCTGATAGGCCATGGTAGCTGTTCATAAGTGTTATTATCATTCTAGCCACATCCGTTGGCGTTGTCCATAAGCCTGATGCTGCCATTTCCGGGAATGACTGAAATCCTCTAGGAAGGGCTACAGGATTTCCATTATAATCATGGGCGCTAGCTATATTTCCGTAAGAATCAGGGAGTGGATTTTGGTAAGTACTATGTTTCATTGCTAGAGGCTTGAAAACTAACTCTGAAGTTGCATCTGCAAAAGGCAAATCCGATGTTTCTTCTACAACGAGTTGCAACACCTGAGTTCCTCCGCCTGAATACCGATATCTGGATCCAACAGGAATATTTACCATAACAGGTGAATTTTTTGCTGGATGATCTCCCCTAAGAATGTCAACAGTATTTGGCAATTCTTCATTTGGCAAGAAATCAGCAAATCCATGTATAGTTAGTCCCGCTGTGTGAGATAATATTCTCCTGATAGTAACAGGTGAATTTTCGGTATACTTATTATTAGGTACTTTCCATTTGGAAATGTACGTATTAACATCTTCGTCTAATTTTAGACTATTTTGATCAACAAGGCGTAATACAGCTACAGCTGTACCTATTTTACTTACAGACCCTACTGAAAACACAGTTTCAGTATCCACCAAGTCTTTTTTACCTTTTTGAATTAAACCATACCCTTTTGCCCAGCTAATTTGCCCATCTTTTATAACAGCTATACTTACACCTGGCACTCCATAGTAGTCCATGCGTTCATAGATATTTTGCTTCTCGTCACTATTTTCAGGAATTATAGAATTCTCAAATTGGTTTATTTTATTTTGAGCACATGATTGTTCAAATAAAATGATGGTGACAATAAGAATGATGAAAATCCTAGTCATATGATTAGCTTTCAAGTTGTTCAAATGGTTAGTTCAGGATCACAGAAAAGTCTCATGTAGTGGCTCGCCCATTTAGGAAATTTCCTCATAGAATTTTTACTATACACATTTTTAGTTAATACTTGTATAGTAAAATTATGTTACATTTTATAGGTTCATTTTTTTGAAAAACTCAACATGGAATGGATGAATTACAATTTTTTGAAGGCCTTTCGAGAATAATTAACACAGCAGATTAAGAGAATACTTTTTAGCATTTTAGTATTCAAAATTGAATCAGGTGTGACTGGAACCAAAGTTTTGGCTTTTAAAAAGTTCAAAACAATTTATATGAACTCATGGGAGGTCCATGCATGACTACATATATATCTTTCAAACGTACAATTGTATAGAGATGAAGTTATTTACTTCACCGCACTGATTGTTTAAAATATGAAGTAGGAAATGAGAAAATCAAAATGTGTAGGTACAGTTATCGCGATAAGAGCGATTATTTTAATGATACTAATAATTCCCAAATTCGTTGATGCCCAAGAAGTTAGCCCTGATAAAGACATCAAAGCATTGCATTTCTTAGAAGGGAATTGGAGTGTAGAGAATTATATTTTGAAGAGTGGTAAATGGGAGACTATTGGTACCACCAATGCGAAATTCGATATAGAGCTTAATGGTAAGTTTATCAATGAAAAAGTGAAATACTTGACTAAATATGGGGAGTTAAACATGACTACTGTCATTGGTTATGACAGTAGACTAAAAAATTTTAAACTTAGTAGTATGGATGCAGACTATGGAAATATGGATATCTATATTGGTGAATGGACCGATGAAGAATTAGTATTTACTAATCTGAATTCTGATTTACCAATAGTATTAGACGATGGAAAGGAATTATTTTTTCGACTGACCTACTCTGAAATAAATTATGAAAGCTTTACACATGTTGTAGAAGGCACTACTGATATGGGTGAAACCTGGTTTAATTTTTCTAAAAGTACTTACACTAAAAATTGAAAGTCTGGTTGACTAACTGATAATTGATGTTTTATGGGAAAGCATTCTTGTGACAAGAGTATTACGCTAGGGTGGATAATTTGATTTTTGCACTTTATATAATTGGGTAATATTTAGTTTATAAGAAACTATAAAGATTATGGCAATCCTCTTCTAAATAAATATTTAGACTACAAAGATTACTAACTGTTAATACTATTATTAATAATTATATAAAAACCAGTCTAAGAAGCTTGGTGAAGAATTTATTGACATCAAGTGTCAATTTGCTAGGAATGACGATTAGTTTTATCGCTATTTTTTTAATTCGGCAGTACATACATTTCGAGATGAGTATTGATAATTATCATAATAGTTCTCAGCAGATATATAGATTAGAAACAGAAACCATATTGGATAAATCAAACTAAAAAACGGCCTTTTCATATTTAGGTCTAGGGATATATGCCAAGGATGAGTTTCCTGAAATTTTAAATTCATTTACCTCTACTTTTAATTTGGTAGAGTATGGTCAATTTAGCTATAATAACGAGGGTACTACTAACCGTATTAGAGTGGACAATCATCATAATGTTACGCCATCGGTCTTTGATGTTTTTACGCTTGAAATAATTGACGGCTCATTGGAAAAAGCTTTGCAAGGGCCATCTAATGCCGTCATTTCAAATTCGTTGGCAGAACGGCTATTTGGGAGGAATATATCGACTGTAGGAAAAAAATAGTGATAGATAATGGAGGGGCGAGGGAGTTCAATGTGGCAGCCGTAATTAACGATATGCCACAAAATTCACACTTTAAGTTAGAATTAATAGAGCCAATGGCTTTTTTTGAAAGAGACTATCCTGATATCTACAGGCAATTCATGTGGTCAGTGCTGCAGAATTACAGTTACCTAAAGCTTCAGCCTGAGACTAATATTGAGCAGTTAGAACATAAATTGACTAATCTGCTAACAGATCGTCAGCAAAATAGCAATGACGGTACAAGAAAGGTTGTATCACTTAAGGCAATTAGAGATGTCCATCTTCACTCGCAACTAGCAAACGAACCTGGACAGAATGGAAGCCTTTGCAAATAGACTAGACATATTTTTTTATTATATAATAGCTTCAGTACTAGTATTAAGTACGATTACTCTTTTAACAATTAGTGTCGATACCGTTCGAGTATTGACAGCTAAACCAGTAGATATCTTTGGAGAAGAATGAATTAATCTGTCTTGCCTTTACTGTCGATTACCATACGATATATAAGGAGTTAAAACTTAAAAAATATAATATAAGATCAATATACATTGATTTAGAGCGATGAAGATTGCTTTTAAAGTCTAGAATAATTTATGCGGACAGCAAAGTAGTTCATTTTGATCGACAGATTATCAGTTCATACGTACAATTGGACTGTGTTAAAGAGTAAACTTCTTAGTCTATTCTATAGCGTCAAAATACAAACTATTGATATGTGTGACATTCAAGAACAATAATTCATCTAATGATAATTGTCAGAAATGGAAGTCGATTTTTGATAAGAGGAGATGTAAAGGTTTATGAATAGAACAGAATAAAATCGCCTTTAGATATTTAAAAATAACAGAACCGAACTTATGAATTCACCTCAGTATTGGCGAGAAATAGTATTGATTTTTGCAATTTTTCAGGGAGTTGTGTTGCTCTTTGCATTCTTTATATTCAGTTCTAAATCAAAAGTCAATAAGGACAAAATTTACGGGTTATTAACTTTCTCCTTGATAATTCTTCTTATCAATGAATTATCAATTACTAGTAATCTTCCGTTGCCAATAGAGCAATTAGTAGTAAGTATGGCAGAATCGGTGCCTCTGCTTTTTGGACCTTTACTTTATAATTGTATCAAATCACTTTTATTTAAAAATGCCATAAGTTGGAAATGGTATCACTATAATCCTGCGGTTCTGCTTTTTAATATCAATTTGCTAAATCAGATCTTCGAGTTTGAGATTTGGTCAATGTTTGGAGGAACCCTATTTATTATTGTTAGAACAGTAATTTTCATACAAATACTTACTTATTTATACTTTACAATAAGACTAGCTTTACTATTTAAAAGTGAACGACAAATAAATTGGCTTTTCGTCCCTCCTTATTACTATTTCATCGCTGTTCTAGTATTAGTATCACTAAACTTCCTTCTGTTTGTTATGAGTTTATTGGCAGCACTAAATGGGCTAGTCAGGGTTCCTGTTGACTATAGTGAAGTGTGGATTGTTGTTTCCATATTGACCTTTCTTTTATTATTTTTTATCAGATCGGACCCTGACTTTTTTAAAGAAAAGCAAAGAATTAATAGCTCAAAAAATAATTAACAAGAATGAGTATTTATAAAAATATGGTATTTGCCTTTTGATTTCTGGGAGCTTTTTGAGTCTATCTTATTTCTCTGAATCTGTAAATGAATATTGGGTTCTGCCCGGAGCTTGGGCCCCAACCTTTACTGCTCTTATTTTGTCTTACCTTGAAATCGGAAAAAAAGTCGGAGAGTTATTGGAAAAACTACTAGTCACAAATGAAAGAACTAACATGGACATAAATATTAAAAACATTAATCTAACTAATTTGATCAAAATAGCTGTTCTATGCCTATTTTTAATGAATGCTAATATAAGTTCGGGACAAAATCAGATTGTTATAGTTACTGAAGACGATTTGACAACTGAATTTGTAAAAGAAGGGAAGAATCAATTTCTAGTATATCGAGAAGATGCTAATGGCAAAGCATTGGATATATCTATTTGGGAACGAACAGTCTCTTTTTCAAAGTTCAAAGGCAAAGATGTTATTGTTGTAAAACAGAATTGGAAAAATCAGGATAGCGTAAAATCCAGAACTATTTTCTCCATCAGTAATAAAGATAATTTTTATCCTATATATCATTATGCTATGAATGGAAGGGGTAATGAAGACGCATTCGATTTTACTCCAAATGAGATTAAAGGGACTGACAGTGTTGCTCAAAATTCTAAGAAATATTTTTCTTTAGAATTGAATGAACCTACCTATAACTGGGAGCTTGATATGGAGACTTTTCAAATGTTGCCTTTCGAAAATTCTAAGATTTTTAGAATTAATTTTTACCACCCTGGTAGCCGAAATAAACCTGCATTTTATGATTATGAAGTAATTGGTGAGGAAGCCTTGGATGTAGGAAGCACTGATAAAATTGATTGTTGGCAATTAAGAATAATATATGAAGGGAAAAATAGTGCTATTTTTTGGGTAGATAAGGAGACTCAACAAGTGCTCAAAATGGTAGAAGAATGGGATGGAATAAAGCGATACAAAATCAAGTTCAGTAGTTAGATCCTCAACACATTATCAAAAGTGATAGTAAAGTGTTCGATTACTAACATTCAGATATAATTTAGAAATAATATGAAATTTGTCTATGACTATTTAGTCTTTCTCAATGTAGTCTTTTTCCTTGGATGTAACAAGCAAGAAGTACAACCAATACCAACTGGCTTAGTAGAATTTGATTATACTTCTCAGGAGACAAATAGCATATATGTTCTCCGTATTAACCTTCCTAAAACATACAATAAGTCGAAGGCTAGCTACCCTATTCTTTACCAACTCGATGGCAATACAACCACTGGAAGTGTTGTTCGAGATTATTTGAATTTGTTGGAAAATGGGGTGATCAATGAATGTATTATTGTAACTATCGATTATAAAAATGAAGATAAAAGAGTGAGAGATTTTACGCCAACGATGCATTCTAAGTTTGATAATAGTGGAGGAGCTGAAGACTTCTTGAAATTTTTGAGTGATGAGCTGATTCCTTTTATTAATGAGACTTATCGTGCAGATACAGTTTTTGGAAATACCTTAAGAGGTCATTCTTTTGGAGGGTTATTTGCCTCCTATGCTATGTTCAAGTACGATAGTCTAAACCCTATTTTCTCTCATTTTATAATAGAAAGCCCTTCATGGTGGTGGGATGATAATTACATAATTGAACTTGAAGATGAATATGCTAAGAGTAATACTGAGCTCTCGGTTGAGGCTTATTTTTCAGTTGGTCAGTATGAAGCAGCACCTATGAAAATTTCGTTTGAGGTAATGAAGAAAATTCTGATAAACAGAGACTATCGAAGTTTTAAATATGCATTTGATATGCTTGAAAAACAGGATCATTTAGAAGTTAGGGAAAATAGAAATGGGATAATAAAAATATTTGGTAAATGAAGATAGTCCTATTTACATTCTCATTGATTTACCTTCTAACAATGAATGATGTGGCGCTGTCTCAGGATAAAGAGGGTAGAAGATTGGCTGAAGAGGTTGGTATTGGTGTCTCTTTTAATGGCACTGCTGATGAAGTAGTCTTGGGGATAAATTTTTACGCAGAACATAATATAGTTCGCTGGCGCAATGGAAGATTCTTTAGTGGGTTAAGTGCCTTTTATGGTACCTATCCCAACACGAGTAAAAGTATAAATCGGTATACTAAAGGTAGAACTTCTTTAATCTATCCTATACATGTTCTTGTAGGGCATCAGTTTCAATTATTTAACAACAGACTTTTACTCAGAAGTACAGTGAGTGCAGGGCCAAGTATATTTAAACAGAAGATTACCCTTGATGATGATAGGTTTGACTTAAATGAAACTTATAGATTTACTGATATTGTATTTACAATACATTCAAAAATTGGCGCAGCTGTAAGAATTGGGAAGAATACGAATTTAGAATTATATGCTAATCTGCCTGTGGTTAACACGAAGATAGCCCCGTTTGGTTTTGGACTGGCCATGAATAAAACTTTTCGATAGTACTTCTTCTTTAATTTTAGATGTGATGCGCAAATTTGATCTATCTGTTTGAACTAATGTTAAGACAATCAGCAAAGACTTTTGAGATCCTTCATTGATATAAGCGACTGGAATAATACTTTGCTATTACAAACTTCTAAATACAACCGACTAATCAACCATTCATATAAGTAAATGCAACGGTGTTGCATTAAAAGAAATCTTGTTTTACATTAGTGACGTTGAAACGGTTTATTATCATATCAAATCTCCTATTAGCAAGCTATCTATTAGTCTTGCCAGTCGTATTTGCTTTTCATAGTCAAGAGCATGCACATCAACAGGAGATTGATCATGAATTAACCCTAGAGACAACTAAAATATCCAATGAGTGTAGTATTTGTGATTATTATCTCAAAAAACAGACGGAAACGTCAGAGAAGACTACACCGTTGTGCTTTGATTTGCCCGAAGAATCTTTTGATATTTTATTTATTATCAGGTTACCCTTTGCAACACCATTAGTTTCTTCTTCTCGGGGTCCACCACTAGTTTAAGCGACCGCTAAATTTAAGCACCGCCCTTCTGGGCTGGTACACTCTTAATTTTTATTAATTTCTAAATATAATTTCCAATGTTGGAAGCAATAAACCTATCGAAAACATACGGTGGGCATCAGGCGCTAGCGGGTTTAAATCTGTCAGTTGCTCCAGGCGAAGTATTTTGTCTGTTAGGTGCCAATGGAGCCGGTAAAACAACTACTATTAATCTGTTCATGGGCTTTATTTCGCCAAGTTCAGGTCAGATAAAGGTCAATGATCTGGATGTTACGGCCCAGTCAAGGGAGTCAAAAAAGCACTTAGCTTATATTCCAGAAAACCTTAATTTATATGGCAATCTCACAGGCCTAGAAAACTTACAATTCTTCGCAGGACTTGGCGGAGACAAACCCGATAATTCACAATCTGAGCAACTACTACAGTCTGTAGGTCTACAGTCTGAGGCTCTGCACAAACGCGTTTCTCAATATTCCAAAGGGATGCGTCAGAAAGTGGGTATTGCTATTGCTAAAGCAAAGAAGGCTGACAATTTATTGTTAGATGAACCTACATCTGGTCTCGATCCGCAAGCAAGCAATGACTTTGCCCAACTGCTCCAGGACATGAGGCAAAATAATGTGGCCATTCTGATGGCTACTCACGATTTGTTCAGGGCAAAGGAAAGTGGTACGCATATCGGAATTATGAAATCAGGACAGTTAATACATTCACTTAAAAGCGATGAAATAACCTTAACTGAGCTAGAACACTTGTATTTGGAAACTATGAAAGCTGAGAGTCATGTTGAAGTTGGTCATTAAAAAAGAATTTCTGACTGCCTTGCGAGATATCCGCTTGCAGGTGTCAGGCGGGATATTGATCGTTTTGATGCTTACAGCTGTGGTGGTTGGCCGCCAGGGACAAAAGCAAATTCAGGAGGAACGGGAAAAGGCTCAATCAGCCATGTACGACAAGTGGTTGAATCAAGGTAATAAGCACCCGCATAGTGCTGCACACTACGGCCAATTCGCTTTCAAACCAAAGCCAGTTTTGAGTTTTCTAGACGTTGGACTGGATAATTACACCGGTATTTCAGTATTTCTTGAAGCACATAAGCAAAATGAAGTGCTTTTTAGCGCTGCCCAAGATAGTAATGGCATGACGCGTTTTGGGGAAATGACAGCTGCTTTGATTCTTCAGGTGTTACTTCCATTGTTAATCATCTTCCTTACTTTCAACATATTCAGCAAAGAGCGAGAAGAAGGAACCCTCAAGTTAATACATGCGCAGGGCTTGTCCATGCAGCAGTTGTTTATGGGTAAAGTTTGGGGTACCTACCTTATGGTGCTACTCATTTTTTTACCTATTACTCTACTCGCCTATTTACTTCTTGACCAACAATCAGCAAGTTTTGACTCAACAGTAACAACGAAATTTGTTCTACTTACTTCTGGGTATGCTATTTACTTTTTAGTCTTTGTATTGCTCTGCGTTTTGATCTCCGCGTTTGCCAAAAACTCCGGATTTTCTTTGTTGACGTTACTCGGTTTATGGATTGCTTTCTGTATCATTTTACCCAAGGCTACTGCTAATCTTGCTGACAAAGTATATCCAACGCCTTCGCAGTTTGACTTCAAAAATACAATTCAACATAAAGTCAAAAATGGAATTGATGGGCACAATGCTTCGGATGTTCGATTGGCCTCACTCAAGCAAGAGGTATTGAATAAGTATGACGTGGCTACTATTGAAGAGCTTCCAGTCAATTGGAGTGGAATAGCAATGCAAGCCGGTGAGGAATATACCGATCAGGTATATGATGCGGAGTTTTCGAAAATCGAAGGCATCTTCAACCAGCAAAACAGGTTGTCAGAATGGGCAGGGTTTATTAATCCTTATCTGGCAGTTAGAAATCTCTCTATGGCATTGGCCGGTACAGATTATTCGCATCATGTTGCTTTCGCTAAAGCTGCTGAAAATTATCGCAGAAATTTCGTGAAAAAAATGAACAAAGACATGGAGGTAAACCATAAGCCTGATATAGCCTATGGTGACTATAGTGTGGGTGAGGAAATGTGGTCAAGTATTGAACCTTTTAAATACGAGCTACCGAGCCCTGCCACTATTCTCGCAAACCAATGGCGCTGTACTGTAGCACTTGCTTTTTGGCTGGTGGGTACGCTTTTACTTTCATCTTATTATACTCCTAAAATATCGAAACTATGAACCTTAAATATATACATATATTACTGGGACTTTTACTGGTCTCATTTAATACAGTTGGTCAAACAATTCAAGGCCGGATTGTTGATGATCAAAACAATGAACCGATGATCGGAGCTACTATTGAGGTAGTTAACGAGGCAACTGGCGCAGTATCAAACGCTGAAGGTCAATTCAGCTTAACGCCAAATATCTTCCCAGCAACATTAATTATTTCCTATGTTGGATATGAACCTATAACCAAAGAGTTATCGCAAAGTGCAACCTTGAATATCCGAATGACAGCCAGTACTCAGCGGCTGGATGAGGTGATAGTTTCAGCTTTTGAAGGCGAGCGTAAATTGATTGAAACACCTGCCTCCATTGCAAGGATTACAGCTAAAGACTTTGAACGATACGATCTTCGCTCTCCTCAACAAGCATTTAGCACTTTACCAGGGGTCAAGGTAGAATCAACAACCATTGGGCGGTACCAGATTAGAATTAGAGGTGGTAGTTTGGGAATTGTAGGACATAGCGACAGCTACAAAATGTATTGGAACGGAATACCAATTACACTTGCAGACGGTTTTCCGCCATTGGCCTATGTAGATGCCGGAAGTATGGGAACTGTAGATGTAATTCGCGGACCCAGTGGTAGTATTTATGGCGCTGGATTAGCTGGTGTAGCCCTGTTTGAAAATAAGAGCGGAAAATATGATCAAACTGAGCTTGAGGTAGATGGATTAACGGGTACTTACGGAACTTATCGTTCTGGTATTTCTCTTGCTACGGGTGGTGAGCACGGTGACATTCGTGTGCAATACGCTAACGTACAAACAGACGGGTATAGAGAGGAGTCAGGTTCTAGCAATCAGTTTTTTAATGTATTTGGAAGGGTATTTCCGAGTGAAAAGCAAAAGATATCATTTCTTGGAATTTTTGGAGACAGAGAATATGGAATCCCTGGAAATTTAAATGAAGCTGCTGTCCAAGAGAATCCAAGACAGGCGAATTTTGCCCCTGAATTGGATAACGGATTGGCAGGAAGGAATTTGTTAATTGGTATTGGCAATGACTATCAATGGAATGACCAATGGAAGAATAATACTACCTTAAACTATCAGGTACTTGAAGGGACATTCCTAATTGGTAATGATTTTTTTATTGCTGCTGATCAAAATACCACTACCAGTTTTGCACTCAGAAATGCAACCACTTATTCATTCAAGGCCTTTAATAATCCCGCTCGTTTTGTTTTTGGAGTAGAATATACTCGTGGTTTAGGTGATGTAGACATCTTTTCTAATGGATTTGACAGTCCTATTGTAAGTAGCCGGGAAACAATCAACGAACTAACGCTTGGCTTTGTGCAGGCAGAATTTGAACTTCCTGGAGAACTACAATTAACTGTTGGAGGAAGTTATAACAACTTCCGACTGGGCTTTCAAGAGTTTCTTGACCTGTCTGGCATAAACAAATTTGAACGTAGTGTACAGGATTTCTCACCAAGAATTGCCCTAGTTAAACCCCTGAGAAACAATCTTGTTATTCACGGTAATGTCAGTAAAGGGTTTGCTCCGCCACCGAGAAGTGCCTTTGATAATAGCAATGAAACAGTTAATGAAAACCTCAAATCCACTTCAGGTTGGAACAAGGAGATTGGTATCAGAGGGACACTCTTGGATAACAAATTATCACTGGATCTCACAGTTTACCGATTGGATGAAAATGATGTGATCCTTCCACGTGTGGTAGAAACCATTGGCAATATAGATTTTATTCAGAATGAAAATGCCGGAGCAATTGATCGGCAAGGTGTCGAATTGGCATTGCAATATCAGCTAATCGAAAACGGATCAGGGTTTTTAACGAATGTAAGGTGGTTTGGGAACTATACTTATATGGATCACATATTTGAAGAATACAACACCTTGGACTTTGAAAACAATGTGGTGTCGTTTGATGGCAATCATATTCCTGGGGTACATCCGCATACAGTAGTCACAGGAATCGATGTAAGATCATCTCTTGGCCTGTATTTCTTTGGTACCTATAGCTTCTTTGATGAAATCTACCTGAACAATATCAATGATGCAACGGATGATAGTTACCAATTGCTCGATATGAAATTGGGTATTGAACAGAAACTCGGTAACGCTTTTGGTGTAAATCTGTATGCAGGGATTAATAATGCCCTAGATGATGAATATAGCCAAATGCATGGCCTCAATTCAGGTTTTGGAGGCTTCTTCGATCCTGCCATGGATCGCAATTACTATGCTGGAATTAAACTCAATTATCTATTCAATCAATGAAAACATTAATTCATATCATCTCATTCGAATGGAAAACTCTTTGGCGCAGCAATACACTCAAAGTGTTGCTATTGGTTGTTTTTGGTTCAGGAATTTACGGCATCTATTTTGGAAAGTTTGAAATAGATAAACAGGAAGCGCGTATTTCTCAGGTGCAGCAATTTGAACGGCAGCAATTTGATAGCTTGTTGGTGTGGGCACAGTTGGATACTTCTTTGGTCGGTAATAAAGAAAAGTACCAACAAGCCGTGTCTCCAACGGGAGTAGGCTGGAACAAGCATTTTACCTACTATCTGTCCAATGAAGCACCAGATGCAGCAGGACTTTGTCTTGGGCAAAGAGATCTATTTCCAGTCTATTACGGCTTTAATGTCACCGATTTGGCCCGACAAGTTAATACAGGTGAACTTGCGAATCCTATGAAGCTCTTGTCGGGGAATTTTGATCTGTCCTATGTATTCGTTTTTCTATTTCCACTATTGGTGGTAGCCTTATTTTACAATCTTTATGCAGGAGAGAAAGAAGGGGGTACACTTTCACTATTGCAATCACAATCCCTATCTCTGAGAATGATCCTTTTCAGCAAAGGGTTGCTTAGATTGTTCATTGTATGGGGTCTGGCTGCTACGCTACTTGCATTGGGATTCTTACTTCAAGGTATATCAATAGTGGGTAATGAGCAGCTGATCATCAGTTGGCTGCTTGTTATTTTCGGATATTGTTTGCTATGGGCTATTCTGATGGGAGTAATAGTATGGTTCCGTCAGAGATCTGAACTAAGTGCCATGTTGGGTTTAGGAGTGTGGTTAATCTTTACCTTGATCACACCTGCATTGCTTAATCTTTTTGTGTTAGCCAATGAGCCATTACCCAATCGAGCGGATATGATCCATGTAGTAAGAACATTGAATAATGAGAATTGGGATAATCCAAAATCATATGTCTGGGATAAGTTCTATCCAGAAAACCCGGAATACAACGATGGAGATACCACAAACTTTGACAAATGGTACTATGCCAGTTTTACAGTAATAGATAATGAGGCCAATGTACTAAAAGCTCAGTTTGAGGAGCAGGTTAACAAACGTACTGCCTTATTAGAAAAATGGGAATGGTTAGCACCTGCAGCTATGGTGCACGAGAAACTGTCAAACCTTTCTAATACTGACAGGCAAAGTCATGTAGAATTTGTGGAGCAAGCATACACTTATCACAAGGAGTTGAAAAAACTGTATTACGACAGAATCTTTTCTGGAGAACAATTTTCTTTTGATGATTTGAAAAGTCTAAATGAACGATTATGAGGGCCTTACTTATATCAAACTTTATTTTGATTTCATTCATATTGAGGGCTCAAGTAGACCAAAACTTCCCACCACCTGAAGTACCATTAGAAATAAACGCAATAAAAGCAACTAACACAATTTTGGTAGATGGCAAACTTGATGAGCCTGATTGGCAAGTCGGAGTTCCTGAGACTGATTTTTTCAGGCGTGAGCCAAGGCAGGGTGGTTGAATTAAATACGAAACCCAGGTAAAGTTCATTTATGATGAAAAGAATCTTTATATCGCTGCCTGGTGCCAAGATTCTGTAGGTATGAAAGGGATCAGGGTTCAGGATTTGAGAAGGGATTTTGATTTTGGCGAGAACGACCTTTTTGGTGTGGCACTCGACCCTCAAAACCTGAAGCAATATGCTCAGGCTTTTCAAACTACCCCTTATGGCAATCAGCGTGATTTTCAAAATTTTAACGGTAACAACACTGATGAAGGGTGGAATACATTGTGGAAGGTAAGAACACAGCGCACAGAAGATGGTTACACAGTCGAAATGGCAATTCCATTCAAGACGCTGCGATACGATAAACCCGAAGAAGGTAAACCTACTGAATGGGGAGTAACCATGGTTCGGTATGCTCGCAGGGACGTTGAAATTTCTTCTTTTCCTGCCATTCCGCAATCCTTTACACCGTACAGGATGACCTATGCTGCAAAATTGACTGGGATAGAACCACCACCACCGGCAGCCAATATTAGGATTGAACCTTATACGCTTTATCAATACGACAAGATTGAAGAAGGGGATATTTCGACTACCGATACGAAATTAAAAGTGGGTGGCGATGCTAAATGGGCCATTAATCCCAATACGGTTTTAGACCTAACTGTAAACACTGATTTTGCCCAAGCAGATGTTGATCGAGCAGTAAATAACCTGGAACGGTTTAACATCTTTTTTCCTGAACGTAGACAATTCTTTCTTGAAAATTCAGGTATTTGGGCTGGTGGAATACAACAATCAATTAGACCGTTCTTTAGTCGTAGAATAGGGCTACAAGGGAACTTTAATGCCGAACCTGCACCCATAGATGTGGGAACACGATTTACGCAAAGAACAGAAAAACATGCCATTGCAGGATTGTTTGTGAGACAGGGTTCTACCAGTGCTTCTCAGGGTTCTTCGTTTGGAGTGGCCAGATACTTAAGAAACTATGGACGTGAGAATAATGTGGGTGTAATGGTCACTCAACGAAATGATGATGAATCTGAAAGTCTTCAACAAGAAGCCAACAACAACACAACCGTTACTATTGACGGGCAAATAAGGCCCACAAGCGAATGGGATATTCAATATTTACTAACCACATCGTATGATGAGTTAACTGGAGAAATCGGTTATGCCGGACGATTTTTCGCGGGTAACACTACCAATAAATATTATTATGGATGGGTAACGGAATATACCGATGAAAACTACAACCCAGGAATGGGTTTTATTAGACAGAAAAATGTGATAAGGCATAATCCCGGTGGATATTACATTTGGAGGCCAAAAGCTGATATGATCAGAAGGTGGGATCCGGGGATGTTTGTGAATTATAACCAAGATGCGGTGAACCCGTCTAATTTTCAGCAGGCAAGCCTGTATATTTTCCCAGTATACATGTGGTTTAAAGACAATAGCTTTCTGGAGATGTCTCTCACACCCACATGGCAAAACATCAATTTCCAATTTGAACCTTTAGGTATCTCAATACTAGAAGATGATTATTTCTATACTAGATTTAGAGTCC
Organism: uncultured Roseivirgaceae bacterium; assembly: GCA_964351175.1. GTDB lineage: Bacteria > Bacteroidota > Bacteroidia > Cytophagales > Cyclobacteriaceae > Fulvivirga. Next base: position 15,340 of record CAYGNU010000006.1, read on the forward strand.
GCTACTACACAGATCGATCGAAGAAGTGGTCTACAGAGGCAAGCTATGATTTTGGTGATTTTTATAATGGCACACGCAATACAGTTAAACTTTCGGGTAGGTTGGCACCTATACCTCAAGCGGCACTTACCATTGATTATGAGTATAATAACATTCAGGATTTAGGAGAGCAACAGGAAAACCTCAAAACACATTTGACCACAATCGGTTCAAGGTTTGCACTAAACCCACGAGTCCAGCTATCCGCCTTTTATCAATACAATACATTTGATGAGCAAGGAAGGTGGAACGTGCGGGCAAGCTGGGAATATAGGCCGTTATCGTTTCTTTATTTAGTGTTTAACGATACAGAAATTGAGACTTTAGAGACACCTTTAAGAGAGCAACAGTTTATAGGTAAGTTGACTTTTCTAAAGCAGTTTTAGTAGAGTTCAATAGAGATTCATTTTTCTACTAAGTGCTTTATCGTTATAATATCTAGCTGTGATGACAAGGTTTAGAAAACACTAATCTTTCACAATGCACATTAATGTCTTGACTTAAGTTATTAATAATGGTGCTTTACAAGCAACTTTAAAATATCTTGACCGATAAAACCCCATTCATTTCTATTTGTTGATATAACAAGTCTTTATTTTCAATCATTAACATGAAATTTAGTAACATATATATATTTAAGTATCCATCAAAACCCTCAGGAGTTTCCGAGTCTTTGGTAGAGGTTTTCAAGAAAAAAGTCTTATAATTTGGCATAAAGCTGTTATCCTTCTTATCCATTGTTAAATGTTGTATAAATTCAGTCTATTTGTAAAACTTTGATTGGTGCTCCATTCTCCTCTATGAAGGCAACCAAAACTCCTTTTGATGGACTGTATGGTTTTACAATTACATTCTGTCCTTTAATTGCCTTTTTTAGATCCTTCACTTGAAAAGCAACGTGGGAGGTTGTTTGGACAACAGAGGGTAAGTTACATTCTTTATCAAATACCATCCATTGTATTCCAAAAGAATAGTCATGATAATTTGTAGTATTCAATTTTTGATCTCTCCAGTTTATAGCACCTGTTTTATTGAAATTTGCACAAATTCCGAAGTGATGATATTTAAAATCAATTAATTCTTCCTCATTCTTTAATCCATTAACTGAGTTTATCAATTTGTTATGATTTGGCCATATTTCACTCTCTGGTTTGTTGAATTGCAAAAATTCTATAGGGGCGCCATCTATCTCAATAAAACAAACTTTTACGCCTTCAGCCGGACTATTAGGTCCATAAATCACTTTTTGCTCTGATATATATTTTTTTATATCATTAACAACAAATGCAATATGTGGTACAGTTTTAATCAATGGGTGTAGTGGAGAATCCATGTCAAATCTTAACCATTCAATCCCAAATTGACTTTCAAAATAACCTGACCCATAAAACTTCCATTCTTCATTATATTCCTCGTTTTTCCTAGAAATTGATGTTGGTAAACCAATGTGATGGTATTTACATTCTTCTTTAATCATAAATTTTGCAGACTATTACTCATAACGGTGGATATATGATTTTGTGAAGGATTTCAAACATCAAGCCGTTAAAATACTTCACAAAAATGATAATAGTGATTCTGATTGAGAACCACAGAAAACCTTATGAATTAAATACATGGTTACGTGTAGCTATTTATTTAGCCTTCATTTTGTTTCTTCTTTTTTCATGAGTTACTTCTGCAAGCCCTAAATGTTCCATCAAAGGAGGAATATACATACCAAATCGGCCCCTAAAGTTCTTTTTAAGTCCGTACCAACTACCAATTGGATTCTGAGCAGAGCGTGCCCAATGTTCAATTGTTCCTTCAGACGTGTTTTGCTTTTCATCTTTGCTACCTAACTCCATCCAATCTCCATAATCTAATAGCATTTTATGAAGGTCATTTAAGCAACGCATGTCGTAATGAAGCACAGTTGATCCAACTGTACAAACAAGAATATCTAGCCCTTCTTTCTCATGCACGTGCATAGTGTACTCCGAACTTAACGGAGGGGTTTTTAATTTTAATGGTTTGTCCTTAGTTCCTATTTTTTGTTTATAATTCATTTTCTAAGTTTTATTTGGTTTTTGAAATGGCTCCGCTTCTTTTTTACAGCCCAGCACACATCCAGTTAGAATGGTTAAAATTAAATGCACTAATAATATAGTTTTGTTCATTACTGAGTTTTTGTAGCTAGCTATTAACGTTGTTGTATCTTGTATAGCGTTTGACTAGCAACTAGTTTAATAAAGGAGACATAACGTTAGAATATCCTGCGGATTTTTGTTCTACTTATTGATCACAATTTTCTTACATATTGTCAGTGACTATGCTATTAATATAAAATTTCTAAGTTTTTATTTGCTAGTTGGTATTTCTGTAAATCACTCTCAGGAATGTTATTGTTGTTAAGTATGAGTTTTTTTAGGTTGCTTTTACTAATCGAGTTAATAGAAAGTTTATCAATGCTATTATTGCTTAGATTTAAAATTTTAACAGAAGATGGGATTACTTTTAGAACCTCATCAAAATCCATATTAGGATTTCCTACAAACGATAAGTATCCTAGATTTTTACATAGGATTAAATCTTTTGGAAATAGAGACAAACTGCAGTTATGTAAAGAAAGTTGTGATAGTTTTGGTAGGTGTTGTAGTCCATTTAAACTTTTCCAGTTATTACCGCTCAGCCAAAGGTTATTTATGTTTTTTAACAAGATAATTTCTTCAGGAAGTTCAGTATAACCATTACCTCCAATACCCATTTGACTTAAACTATCCAGTTTTGAAAGTTTCAAAAATGTATCTTTCAAATCCAAATCGGGATTTTTTCCTAGCCAAATCATTTTTAACGAGCTGAGTTTAGATATTTCCTCCGGTATTTTTTTATAATTATTATACATCAAAGCAACGTTTATAAGCTCTGGTAATTTTGATAAATACAAGAATGCATTACTCCATTCCACATTAGGATTGCCAATTAGGTTGATGTAAACTACCTTATTCAATTTTTGGATTGTTTCAGGGATCTCAGAAAGATTCAGATTTTGTTTATCTAAATGTCCTATTTCTAAAAACTGTAGTTCATTTAAATTGCCAATGGATCGTGGAATTTTAGAAATAAACGTATTTGACAATAGCAATTCACGCAAATTTTGAAATTTATGTAGCGATTCTTCTAACAATTTTTCATCTATCTTGCTATCATTCAAATTAAGTCGATAGACACTGTCCGGGTTTGTTAATGCTTCTTCAATTGATGTGTATACTCTATATTCATTAAGATCTCTTCTGATTTCATTAAGAGATTGTCCCGAGCTATTGGATGCAATCAATGCTAAAAATATAATAGATAATGTTAATTTCATTCAGACTTTTTATTTGATGATTACAATGCACTATACTCTAGCTGGTGTATTTTTTTTCTGATTTTCGATAAGGTTTGAGTTAAACATTTATCTAAAGCTTTTAACATCCGACACCACATGACTTTATAGTAAAGGTTCAACAATAATTTCTTAGCCTTTCATTGATTGTATTTTGAAGTAAGCTAATTATTCAAGTTGATTGTCCTATCAAGAATATACAGTATGTTCAATACATTATGCTGAATAAATATAGGACATTGCAAAATTCTAAACATCACCCGTTTCATGTGATTTTAAAGAGTAACTCTGTATCAATATCGGGTTAAGATTATCTAGCTAATCGAAAGTGCTAAATAGGTGCGTTACATCCTTCTTTATTTATGCGATCAACATACAAGTTTTATTGAGTGAAAGAGGTTAAATATGCTGATCGGGAGGAATCTGACAAAATTTATAATTACCCGTACCAATTAACCTAAGCGGAGGCTGACTTGATCATTCGCTAGTTAGATACTTATTCCTCAACAAATTTGTGCCAAAGCAAAAATTAAATGCAACCATTTTTACGCAAATGCATCTTACATATATGAAATATATAGCACTTTTACTGATGACACTGCTTAGTTCAAATTCATTGAAAGCCTGCTTTATTCTATGCATGAGTGATGGCGAACATACCATTGTTGGAAACCATGAAGATTGGTTTGCTTCTGATGCTGCTGTTAGGATCATACCACCATCTGGTGATCGCTTTGGCTCAGTAATATTTACTTTTGAAAATGAAGGTTGGGCGCAGGGAGGAATGAATGAGAGAGGTCTATTTTTCGATGCGACATATACTCCTTTTCAAGAAGTAGTATTTGAAAACAAGGTTTTGTTTGAAGGGTATTTATGGCAGAAGTTACTGGATGATTGCACTTCAGTTGAATCAGCCCTGCAAGTGCTTAAAAAGTATGAGATTCCCGAGCTTGAGGAGACTCACATTTTTTTGGCCGATTCAAGTGGGAATGCAGCGGTGATTGGTGTTCAAAACGGTCAAATGGTTATTAAACGAATCAACAATAAGGAATACTTGATGCAGACAAACTTCAATCCTTGGCACCCTGAATTAAGTGATGAGCCATATTGTTGGAGATACGATGTGGCAGAAAAGCATTTGAAAGAATCTGATGAGCCATCAGAGCAAAATGTGCTTGAGATACTCAAGCGAACGCATCAGGATTCTCTCACTATATATTCGAACATATATGACCTTCGGTCTAAGACAGTAACTACATATTACAGAACAAATTTTGAGGAATCGGTAAAAATAGACCTAGCAGAAATATTCAAGTATGGTAATTGTATGATGTCTCTCCCTGACTTAATTGAAAATGAAAATAACTGGGAAAAATGCAACAACAAAAGGCCTGACGTTTTTGTAAGGGGTACGATAGTCAATTCTGAGACCATGGAACCCGTGCCTTTTGCCAATATTGGTATTCTAAATAAGAATATCGGGACACTTTCTGATCCAGATGGAACCTTTCAATTATCAATTCCCGATTCACTGAGATATGAAGAATTACGATTTTCTTCAATTGGTTACAAGAAGTTTGAGGTAGCTATCCTTGATATGAAGTCGAATATAGTAAAATTAAAGCCTGAGGTGATAATGCTGGATGATGTTATTGTTAGACCAAAATCGAATCTAAAAACGAGGCGCTCTGGGTGGGTAAAAGGTGATGAAGGGGTCGTACCTTTTGATACTGTAAAGGGGGGAGGTGCAGTCGCACTTTTATTAGAAACTGAAGCGAACCAAATTTTCCCTACACAAGTACAACTAAGGCTTCTTTATAACTCAAAAGATACAGTAAAATTCAGACTTCATTTCTATGAATATGATACTTCAACTGGTAAACCAGGAAAGGAATTACTCACAAAAGAGATCTTACTTAAAGATCACAAAAGATTTGGTTGGATGAAATTTGATTTGAGATCCCATAACATTGTTATAAATCACAGCAGCTTTTTTATAGGATTTGAATGGTTGGATGAAAGAGAGAGTAGAGAGGAATTTATAAAAGGTATTAAAAAGTGGGAGCTGTGGAAAAAGAAAGAATATGAAAAAGGCAATTCAAAAATAGAACTTATTGCCACTCCTGAAGGACAAAGTATGTTTAAGTATCACGGCAATATGATGAATTGGCCAGGATTCGATGATTTACCACCATGGACAGGTCTTATGGTAGAGAAGGGTAAAAATGAGAAAACTACCTCGATGCTCACATTTGAAAGAAAGACAAGTTTTGGATCTTGGAAAGAACTTAATTCGACATTGAATGCCGTTTTAGTTTACAAGTATTAAATTGATTATGCTATCTAAAATACCAAACCCTTTTTCTTGCCCAAGAAATGTCCAATGAGGTATAAAAAGTATAATTATGTAAAGTAATTAATAGCGCAGTCCCCGATACTAGACACCTCTTATTCTATTGGCTGTATTGCATGTTGAAATAGTTGCCTCTGTATGGCCAATGTTGATGAAATGTGCTTTTATTCATTGCCTTAAAACAACGTTAATTAGCAAAAGGAGAATTATATTACATGGCCTGCTTTAAGATTCATATAACCTGTCCTTTGGTTAGTCAATATTTGATGTTTTAAATAATCGATTTATATAAATAGTTAATTGATTTCTTACATTTCAATACACTAAAATTTTATTTAATCTAATTTGCACGCTATTGTTCACCGCAATCGTTTGAAATAGTTGAAAAACGCATATATTAAACTTTTTGATGTCCTTGATAAAGGTCATTGAGATAGATCAGAGTGACCGTTCTCGTATTGAAAGGTGCTCCACTAAGATTGACCTGTGTCAGAAGCTTTCTTTGAGCTTACGATCACAATTCTTAGCTAATCCTTTTACTGAAAAGCAAGATGAAATAGAGTTCTTTAAACATATTAAGCCTAAGGTATTTTCTGAACTCTATTTTCAGGTTCAGATATTTGAGTACTACAAGATGCGTCCTAAAGGCAGTATCAAAGCAAAGAAATTATTTCTCAACACATATTTGGACAAGGCTTCAACCTTAATATCTGAACACTGTGAATTCCGTAATTACTATCTTATGAACGCTACTCATCTGGACCAGCATTATTTCCTCAAACAGGACTTCAACCCAGTCTTACACAGTGGACTTAAGTATCCTACAGACCCAGAATTTAGTTCTCCTGCAGATCCTACACTCTCTTGCCTCTTAGCTGCAGAACGTTGTGTCCAATTTATTAAGAATGAACTCTACTCATTAAAAAATCCCAAGTTGGACCCAACTTGGGATTTTATGAAGTCTCTTGATTGGAAAGGCTCCAAAACTGATTTGGTAGAACTCATTTATTCACTTCACGCAGCAAAAATGCTCTCTGGAGATCTTAAAGACTCATTTAAGATGGCAGAGAAGGCCTTTAATATTGATCTTGGTAATTTCTACCGAATCTACACCGATATCAAACTAAAGAAGAACCCCACAAACCTGCTTGATTCAATTAAAACCGCATTTTTAGAAAAGATGGAGAATGAAATTCATGAAAATTAATACCAAGTCGGTACCCACTTGGGATTTTATGTATTTCTGGGTTCAAAATGACTAAAATCCCGATTTTGTAGCACTCATTTCTTCTCTCCACAATGAAAATATGCCCTTCATTAAGCCTAAACTCATTTTTTACATGTCTAAGAAGTCCATATTGGTATTTTTTAGGGTATTTATACCTATAACTACTCAAAATAGAGCCTTCAAACTGCCTAATTTCGTTTTAAACGACCTTTCCGAAAAAAACTCAATAAAATTATACCCAACTTGGTATCGTATTGGGAATAAAATAGTAGCAATCGATTCAGCTTTGCCTATCGATAAACAAAACATATAAACTATGACAGCTACTATTATTACATCAGATGATTTACAACAGTTTAAACATGAACTCCTAGAGGAGATTAAGGCACTTATGCCAGGCAAATCGGCAGCCCAAAAACAATGGCTCAAATCCTCAGAAGTTCGTGAACTCCTAAAAATCTCTCCAGGTACACTTCAGAACTTACGTGTTAATGGCCATCTGCCTTACACCAAAATTGGAGGCACCATCTTTTACTCCTTTGAAGATGTCCAAGGCATGATCAACGCTAACAAACGCAATTAACATTTCCAATGCCGTCCAAAGACGGCAATATCCATCAAGGCGGGCTGCCCGGCAGAATAGCGGGCTAGCCTAGGCCTTATGAGCGCTGAAGCATTATTCTGCCTTGATTTTTGATTCTTTTCATCTAAGGAAAAGAATGTAAGAAAATAACTGCCATGAACTACATCAAACACCTAAACAATGTTTTTATAATGATTGCCGAAGATGACAGATTATCCCCTGGACATGTTAGCCTATACATGGCGCTGTTCCAATTATGGAATCTAAATCACTTTGAGAATCCTATTTCAATAACTAGGGAAGAAATGAAACAAGCTTCAAAAGTGGGCTCAAATAACACCTATGTTAAATACTTAAAGGAGCTTACCGAATGGAATTACATTCAATACAAACCATCATATAATCCATTCATCGGTAGTGAAGTTAACCTGTACAGATTTGATACAAGTACTGTACAAGCACTGATACAGGAACGTCTCAAAAGTGGTACAGGTACTGTACAAGCATTGATACCTCCTATAAACAATATTAAACTATATAAACATAAAGAGAGAGAAACAGATTTCGAACCCCCCACCCTTGAAGCTTTAAAAATTTTCTTTAAAAAAATGACTGAACAGAAGAGACTAAAAATCTCATCGAATCAGGAGACAGAAAAGTTCTACAACCACTACCAATCGAACGGATGGAAAGTAGGCAAGAACCCTATGCAAGATTGGCAGGCCGCAGCTCAAAGCTGGCTACTAAAATCTGCAGAATTCAACAAGTCTGAAAAACCACTATACGGACACCTCCACACCAACCAAAACAAAGACTATGATCAGCCAGTATAAAAAAGCATGTCACCCTGAGCCTATCGAAGGGCCGAATCCTCCCTCTGGGGAGGTGCCTGAAAGGCGGAGAGGGTCAAGTCATCTTGAACCTGTCGAAGGTAGTCATCCCGACCATAGTGCTGAAATCTCCCAATCAGAATTTAACCACCGAGGAGAGAAACCTAACGCAATAGCGGTTATGCCCTCGAAGAATTTTTGCCACCAAGGCGGGCAGCCCGGCAGAATAGCGGGCCTGAGCTGGCCCCGAGCAGAGAAGCATTATTCTGCCTTGATTTTTGCTTCTTTTCATCTAAGGAAAAGAAGGTAAAGAATTATACAACTATGAAAGAATTAAAATCACAATTAGAATGTCATCCTGAGCCAGTCGAAGGATCTCACCTCGACAAAACCTTCCCCTCCTCCAAATTCCTCTTCTCTGAAGTCACTGTCTATCTCCAGAAGTTCGGCAGACAAACCTATGGCCAGCACTTCACCATCATTGAGGAGGACTATGAAACCATCTATAAACTATTGGTCTACTTCTACCAAGACGAACAGCAAGCCGAAAAGCTAAATATCAAACTGCATAAAGGCATTTTATTGACAGGACCTATCGGTTGTGGTAAAACAACACTGATGAACCTGCTCAAACACATTCAACCTCCACATAAACAATTTGTAATGGTACCTACCCGAAAAATTGCCTACGAGTTCGCTGAAAACGGAATCAAAACCATTCACAAATACACAACCCAATCATTCCGTACATCAGGGGTCAATGTCTATCCCCGCGACTATTGCTTTGATGATTTAGGAGTTGAAACATCTTTGCCTCACTTTGGTAACAAGCTCAACATCATGGCGGAGATACTCCTAAGTCGTTATGATTTATTTGTAAGCCATCAAATGCTTACCCATATTACTACTAACTTATCTGCTATAGAAATTGAGGAGCTTTATGGCAATAGGGTAAGAAGTAGGATGCGAGAAATGATGAACTTGTTTACATTTATAGCTCAAATTGACAAACGCAAATAATACATCACATTAATCCGAATGCCTGAAAACAAAAATATTGAATGGAAAGAAAGTTGGCGAGATGAATACCAAAAATGGGTATGTGGTTTTGCCAATGCTGAAGGTGGAAAGCTTATTATTGGAATGAGCGATAAGGGTAAAATAGTTGGTGTTGAGAAAGCATCTAAATTGCTTGAAGATCTTCCCAATAAAATTAAATCGGTCTGTGGAGTATTAGTGGATGTTGAATTAGTTGAAAAGGATGGAAAAGAAATAATAGAGATTAATATTGATCCATACCCATATCCTGTAAGTTATAAAGGCAAATATTTCATTCGAACAGGCAGTACATTGCAGGAATTAAAAGGCAATGATTTAACTAAATTTCTCCTTGAACGAGTCGGTAAAAAATGGGATGGCGTACCTGTACCGAAAGTAAATATTTCTGACCTGTCGCAGCAAGCTTTAAAGAGATATAGGCAAAAGGCGGTGAAAAGTGGTCGAATACCTGAAGAAGTGCTTGCCGACACAGATGAAATGTTAATTCAAAATCTTCGATTAATTGAAAATGGTTTATTAAAAAGGGCAGCAATACTTCTTTTTCATCCTGACCCTGAAAAGTTTTTCGTTAATGCGTATGTCAAAATTGGCTTTTTTAAATCGGATGATGATCTAATCTTTCAGGATGAGGTTCATGGTAATTTAATGGATCAGATCTATAAGTCCTTTGATTTATTAAGAACCAAATATTCATCTAAAATGATCGAATATTCAGGTATTAGCAGAATAGAAAAAAGCTTGTTTCCTGAAAGTGCACTTAGAGAAGCACTTTTGAATGCTCTTGCGCATAAAGACTATGGAGAATCCATACCCATTCAGATTAGTGTTTATCCAAATCACATTGAGTTTTGGAATTCAGGGGAGCTACCAGAAAAACTTTCGATAGAACAGCTGAAAGAAAAGCACCCTTCAATGCCATACAATCCGGACTTGGCCAATGGCTTATTTAGATGTGGTGATATCGAATCATGGGGTAGAGGTACGATTAAAATAATCAAAGCTTGTTTAAACCACCGTCTACTTCCCCCAATTTTCAATGTTTCTTCAGGATTTCAAGTTTCCTTAATCAGCAATGCTAAAGAATACTTAAAAGATAGAAATATAGATAACTCATTAATAGATGTACTAACTGAAACTCTTAATGTAGGAAAGGTTACTAATAAAAGGGTACAAGAAATTTGTGAGGTTAGTAAAGCAACCGCTACTCGATATTTAGAAGAACTAGAAGGAGAATTTTTAGAACGAGTTGGTGCTACAGGTAGAGGTACTTATTATATAATAAAGGGCTCATAAAGGGCTCATCGTGTAAGACATACAACAGTTGATAATGGTAATGATACTATGCAGCAAATTAATGTTTAAACAGCAAAAATGCTGTTAATGAAGCTCTACATACTCTAGTAGAAGAAAATTATGCTACCTATTATAAAGTAGATAATGACTAATCTGATATTTTGAAGGTGTTACAAAGGGCTCACTAAGGGCTCATAAAGAGTTATGAAATTCTAATAAAGTTTCGCAGGTAAAGCGGTGTTCGTTATCAGTTGCCCTACACAGGTCTCGCCAACATGTATCTACAGCCTGCCCTAATCGCTCAACCCCTTCTACAGGCAGTAGATCCACCCATACACTCCACAAGTTACGTTTCTGGGCTATGGTGTTGTCATGCCCTCTGTTTGGGCTGCCTTCTTCCTCACGGCAGCTACTTCTGTACTCATGGCCGCCTCATTTCATTTCGCTCCTATCCTCTCTTCATTACATTCTGCCGCCATTCGTCCAGCCGCTGCCCACTTTGTGCTCGCCTGCGGACTCACTCGCGCTGCGGGCTGTCATGCTTTTTGCATCACTTCATGGCACCCATCGCAAATATCCTCCACTAGTGCCAGCCCTTACACATAGCAAAAAATCACGCCAGCCCTTGTGTACTTGCCCTGTGGCATTTTTCATTGGCTTGAATTTGAATTGATTTTGCCACATGGCTACCTACAGGGGTCGCAGGGCCATTCTGGCCTCCTCTGCTTGCACCCTCGTTCAACTCGCAGCCTCACTAGGGCTCCGTTTGGTCTACGCCCTAGTTTCGGCTTGGCGGCTCGCATTTACAATAAAGATTTGCGATTTACCGGAGATAGATAGAATAAAAAAATCACAAATTTAAGCAG
>CAYGNU010000006.1:26967-28897 GCA_964351175.1 uncultured Roseivirgaceae bacterium
GCCCACATCCAAAGCCTTGCTTTTTAGCCATCACTGCTTGATGAATGAGCTTTCTTTTTTTCTTTTTTCTTTTAAAAGTATAATCTATGAAAGCATTTTTCAACCATTTAAATCCTGCTGTTATAAGATCGCTTATGCTTAAAATGAACAAGCAGGAATTTCTTGAATGTTTTGATTTTATTAAGAAGCAGGCATTGGAATTGCCTTGTGGAGTTGAACGTGATATGTATCTGAGTCTCCATCATTGGAGCCATGTTCAATATCAAAAGCGGTTTAAAAAAGATAAGCCCTCACTGTTTTGAGGGCTTATTGATAGTTTGGTTAAAGCGATTTCTTTCGAATACCATTCACTGACTTGACCACCTTGTTCAAGTGGAGTTCATCATTGTCAACTGCAGCTTGGCTAACAGCCGACATAACACCACCGGCCACGGTTAAGTAACCAGCAATCTGAACAACGGTTGCAGGTATTGCAATAGGCGCTGCCAGTAAATAACCACCAGCTGCAGCCAGAATCAACCCTACATTTCTAAGTACTTTAAAAAACTTAGGAGTTGGAGCTTTCATACGCTCCGTTATATTCAAATTCTTTTTCATTGATTTCTAAATTTCATTTTCAATTCTCTCGATTCTTTTATCTGTAAAATCCATTCGCTGATGAAGCAGCGCATTCATTCCTTTAAATTCTGTTCTGATCACTTCAACTGTATTCTTCACCTCTACCACATCTTTTTCAACTCGCTTAAAGTCATTGATCAACTGTTTTAAGAAATAAGCCACTACACCTAGCAGGATGGACATCAGGCCACTGGCCAGCAATTCAATATTAATGGTTGTCATGACCTATACTCTTTATCGTGATATACACTTGTTTCTCCTCCTCCAGCGCCATGTCTAATAAGAACTTTAGAAGGTCATTGGCTCTTCTTGATTCTAACCCTTTACCATGGCCTGAAATCTGAGTCACTGGCGCAATACAGCCTCTTAACTCCTTCAAGGCGTTATTGGCCGGATGAAACAGAATAAAGGATCTGCCTGGTACATTCTCAAGCACATAATGCCAACCTCGTTTCTCGGTATGTCTTGGAGTTATTTTATACCTTCCTTCAGGAATGCACGACACATTTCTCTGGTTATCTTTCCAGGGCAGCTCAATGGTATGGCACAGGAATTTATCCCCATGCCACAAATTACCATTGGTGCCACCGTCAAAATACCTTCTGACCAATGTTAGCTCCATCTTACACTCGATCGATAAACACGATGGCAAGCGGGTTGAATGATCCATTTCGCAACGGATACATTTCACCATTCACTTGCTGCATAAACTCGATACCCAAGGCTAGGAAGACATCATCTGAAGTATTTGGAGTAACTGCAGGTTCTAAACTAATAGCACCGATCAAGTTTTGATCAATGGGCAGTTCGTTGGTAGAGTCCTGAGAAAACTTGAACGCCTCCGTATCAAAGTTGACTTCACCAACACCAGCCACAAGTTTCATGTGCGTAGCACCACTAGGGGCGGCTATCACATTCGCTGGCACAATATCGATCAGGTCAATGCTTACGCTTCCTGCAGCTCTATCGAAATCTATTCCATACTGCGCATAGAGGGTGGCACTCAATTTACCATTGATATTGAACTCGAAGCCATTCAATAAATTGATATTGCCTTCAGACACTTTTCTTTCCCCTCTCACATTGTTCGGATCTGATTGCAATACCTTGATCATTTCTCTTGTCAATCGACTAGTCACCTTCTTGTCAGAAGCCTTTTGCATCAGCACTCGAAGAGACGTTCTTAACGTCCTTCCAGCTTTGCCGGCTCTTCCAAATTCACTGCCATTTTCGCGGGTTCTTTGAAAGGCCGGATCATTCTTGATTCGCTCTTTGTCAACACCTCCTTTTTCCCTGGCTAAATAGCCATCTT
>CAYGNU010000007.1:0-6684 GCA_964351175.1 uncultured Roseivirgaceae bacterium
ACAGAACAAGGCTAATTTTTTTCTTATGTCTTGAGGTAAATGCCTTTCAGATCTACACACTAAAATATCAGGTTGGATACCTGCTTCTAACAACTGCTTAACAGAATGCTGCGTAGGCTTTGTCTTAAGCTCTTTTGCGGCACTTAGATAGGGGATAAGCGTCAAATGAATAACTAGAAAATTATTAGTTCCCACATCCCACTTTACTTGTCGGACAGCTTCTATAAAAGGTAGAGATTCAATATCACCAACACATCCGCCAATCTCTGTGATTACAAAGTCAAATTCTCCACTTTCACCTAGTTGATAAATATTTCTTTTTATCTCGTCTGTAATGTGCGGCACAACTTGCACCGTTTTACCCAAGTACTCACCTTTTCTTTCTTTAGTGATGACGTTATTGTATATACGCCCTGTCGTGACATTATTGGCCTGTGAAGTAGGGGAGTTTAAAAAACGTTCATAGTGACCAAGATCTAAGTCAGTTTCAGCACCATCATCAGTTACAAAACATTCACCATGTTCATATGGGTTAAGCGTACCCGGATCGATATTAATATACGGATCGAACTTCTGGATGGTAACTTTAAAACCCCTGGCTTGCAAAAGTTTTCCTAGAGAGGCTGATATTATTCCTTTTCCTAAAGAAGAAGTCACACCGCCTGTGACGAAGATATATTTTGCAGTGGCCATAAGTTGATTTAGATGTGTATTTTGCTGTTTAACTTATGGGGTGCAAAGGTATCGGAATAACTCGAGAATAATAAGCCTGAACCAGTTTTAATTCTAAAAAAGTGAATATTCATAAAATCTTCTAAAAAAGACCTTAAAACAAGGTTACCATGCATCCAGAAATAACATCTAGGTTAGTAAATAGAAAAAATCTGAGTTTTTCGAATACCTTCGTGGAAATACTTAGATTATTACTATTTTTAGCCATTAAATTGAAATTCGATTCTTAACTGAATGTATGCATAGATATCTACGCCTCTCTTTGTTTTTAGTTTTTATTAGTTTTACAAATTTGGCTTTTGGACAAGCAATAACTTCTGCCAGTCATGAAACAGATGATCAATTAACAGTTGAAGTAATTTTTGATGCTCCCATTACCAATACTGCACCCTATAATGTAGCGGGAAATTATGCTTTAGGAGGAGGGATAACCGTTAGTTCTGTTTTTGCTTCTGGAACCTCAGCTTTTTTAACACTATCTGCTCCGGTTCCAGTCGGGTTAAGCTCATTTACTGTAACATTTGGAGGAGTTACAAGAAATTCTGTAAATAATAGGCCAATTGCGTGTAGTGATTTTACTTGGGAAGCTACTAATACTCCTACACCTCCGTGCGCCCCCGTTGATCCAATTACTAAGATGACTTTTAGAGTTAGTGCAGGATCAAGAAATTCATCGGCCTTTAATTTAACTACTATTCAAGGGTTTATTAATTGGCAATATTTAGTAAATGCTGATAATTCATTACTAGCACTTTTCGAAAGTGACGCGTCAGGGAATGCAGCGATAGGAACAACATTTGTAACTATTGATGGTAATTTAAGCAGTTATAACTATCCAGATAATGATCCTGAATGTAGTTATGACTCAAGGTGGGTTATTAGAATAAGTGGTATAGGTACTTGTACTCCAACCAATCCAAACCAGTTTATAACTTTTGCCTCTCACAATGAAGATAATGAAGGCGGAGGAATCATAGATTTAGAACCAACCATTCCGAACACTGATTTGGTTTGTTTGAATGATGAAGTGAATATGTCATTTTCAGATGTTTCAACCCTTAATTGTATTAACGATCCTGATCAGCCAAATACAGATGATAGATGGGTGAGAGTAATTTATGGTGACGCATCTCGTGCTGATGCAGATAGAATACCTAATATTTATGTAGGAGGTGTTCAAGTCACAGATGACAATGGTGCTCTGATTGCAGGAGAATATATTCCAACCTTCGGCAACTCCACAGCTGCGCTGGGTACGGGTGATATTATAGGGGTTGTCCGTTTTCTGGATCCAGTTACAGATTTACCTGCTGGTGCTTTGGATCAAATCACAACAATAACTACTCCTACTGGACAGGCGAATAGACAAGTTGGGGATAGATTTTATATGACAATACAGTATTGGAATATTTGTAATCCTTACAGCGTAGGAAATGGACCAAATAATCAGGTAGAAGCCCAGGATTTTATTGAAATAATTACTATCCCACTTCCTCCAGGAGCTAATCCCGATGTCATTTGTGAAGGCGATGGTCTGGGAGGAGTTAACTTTACTGTTACCGGGACTGGAGGAAGCTCTGCCATTAATTGGTATGATGGTGACCCCAATGTGGGAGGAGTTTTAACGCCTAATCCTAATGGTAATAATTCAACTAACTTTCCTGCCACTAGTTTTCCTGGAGGTTTAAATACTAACAGTCCTGGTATTTACTCAATGTGGGCAACTTACGTACTTGGAGCGACTAACAGTTGTGAAAGTGATCCAGTGGAAATAACCATTACTGTTAGAGAAGATCTTGTACAACCGGGAGTAATAACAGGTGTTTCTCCAATTTGTAATAACACAAATAATATTAATTTCTCAGTAGCTGCAGCCCCCGGAAATAACCCTTTTGGAGGGGCAGTTGAATATGAATGGAGCAGTACTGGAGGTGGAGGTGTTAACCTTGATGCTACTACTGGTAATAATATAACCGTTGATTTTAATATTGGTGGGTCTTTTGTAACTACGACTAGAACAATAAGAGTTAGACGTATTTATTCTTCTAATCCTACTTGTCCATCTAATTATAGAACCTTCACTGTTACGATCTTTGGACAAACTCTCGGTGGTTCGACTAATCCTGATAATGAGATCTGTGAAGGTGAAAATACAGGAATAATCACACTTTCTGGTCAAAGAGGCACTATCCTTAATTGGGAGAGGCAAGTTGATGGAACTGGTTTTTTTGATATTGGTAATAATGGAAATACAACATTTAATGAAAATCTAGCTGTTGCAGGTACCTATGAGTACAGGGCTGTAATTGATAATGGACCGTGTGCAACAGAAAGAAGTTTACCTACCACTATTACTGTCAATCCAATACCAGTTACTCCAACAATTACAGAAGTTGGAAATGGTCAAGATATATGTGCCAATGGTGATCAGGTAATTTTAGAATCTAGCAATTTAGATGGTAATGCAGATGAATATGCTTGGTTTAATGTCCTTGATTTAGTTACTCCAGTACAACAAACCGCTAGTAACCAGCTAATTTTAACAACTCCAGCTGAGTCTGGTAGTTATCGTGTTCAGGCTATAGGCATTAATCCAACAAACTGTGAAAGTGCCCTTTCACCACCTATTGATGTTGTTATTAACCCACTCCCAACAGCAACAATTACAGGAGGAGGTTCTGTATGTGGTGGAACCCCAGGCCCTGCGTCTGTCATAACTATGACTGGGATTGGACCTTTTGATATAATATACGAGCGAGATGGTAATTCCATTGCAGCAAATGGAGTAAGTTCACCTTACACTATTCCCGGATCAACCACTGTTGTTGACCTGGCAGGTGATACTTATATAGTAACTTCTATTACAGACTTAGGTACAACTATTAATTGTACTGTTACAGCTCCATCAGCGAATATTAGTGGTTCTTCTACCATTACAAATAGCCTTGTTCCGGCTCCCATTCTTGAAGGGTTTACAGCGACTGCACCTGTTTGCGACATTGGTATAGGAACCAATCCTCCTGATGCTATACTAGATTTAGATGTTGTTGCAAATTACGATTTAACTTATGAGATAAACGGAAATGTTTATAATCTTAACAATGAACCCACAAATGCTCTGGGTGAAATTACAATATCGCCTAATTATGCAGATTGGGGAAATGCTCCTGGTTCTTACGCTGTTACAATTACAGCACTGAAGAACACAGCTACAGGTTGCGCGGGAGCCGTCCCCTTTAGTAGCCCACTTCTTGTAATAAATTATACACCTGCAGATCCAACCAACCCTGTCGATGCCATAGCATGTTCAATTCCAGATGATGGTATCACCATATCAGTTGATGCACCTATAAATGCATCAGATGTAATTAGGTGGTACCGTGACAACCCTCCAACAATTGATGCAGTGACTAACGGTTTTGGAACTGTTAGTGGAGGGCAGAATGAATTTTTTACTCCTGATGCTTCAGAAACATTTACTTATTATGTAGTTACGGAAAGTACCGTTGGACCTACTTTTTGTCAAAGTGTAAATGCTATTGCAGTTCAGCACACCCAAGATTTAAGACCTTCGGACCCTACAGTAGGAGCACCCCAAACAACTTGTGATGATAATGCAGTTCTTTCTGGAAGTGCTCCGGATAATGGAGGTATTGGTTTTTGGACGCTTGATGATGCACTGTACTATGAGTCTTTTTCAACTGCTGACAATGGTGCAGGATACTCTACAACTGGAACAGGACCTATTTTCACACCTCCTACCATCGGAACTTGGACATTGACCAATAATGCAGGTGTATATACTGATCCGGCCACTGATTACTTTCAAGTTCAGAATGGAAGGATGGAGATAGAGGATATTAGTAATACAGCTGGAACTGGTGAATACACGGAATGGGTTTCATCTGTTATAGATATTTCAACGAACCCTGGCGGAGTGGATATATCAATTGACATTGCCTCTTTAAATTTGGTTGGAGCAAATGATGGGTTTAACTTATTCTATAGGCTTAATCTAAATCCAGCCAATATACCATTCACAGCACCAAATGATGTTTTTGTAAATTCATTTGCTGATCAAACTGTAACTGAAACAGGGATTGTAGGTTCACAACTTGAAATTGTAGTTAGGGCGAAACAAGCAGGAAACAATCAATTTCTTTATTTTGATAATGTCACAGTTACTCCAACAACAGCTACTGGAGCTCCCAAAATTGCGGATGTAAACCTATTTAACTCACCTGTGACAAACTTGCAAGATGGTTTAAATACTCTTACTTGGAATATTGTAAGTGCATTAGGTGCATGTACGTTACCTACTGCTACTCTTATAATCACGAAAAATCCGCAACCAGTTTCTGTTGATGTGACACAAGAATTGTGCGAGACTAACTTTGGGACACTGACAACAATTGGGTATGATTTAGATGTTCATAATGGGGATGTTTCAAATAACCTTGCAGATCGATCTGTTTCCTGGTTTCTAAATGCAGCACTTACAGTGCCGGTTCCTGATCCAATTACAAATATTGTAGATATAAATGATGGAGATATTTATTATGCTCGTGTAGTAAATGATTTGACTGGCTGTGATAATTTTTCGCCTATCCTGGATCCAGGATCAGTGTCCTTTACTGTAAACTCGTTGCCGGCTGTTACAAATCCTCCAGTAGTCGATAGAACATTTTGTGATGCAGTACAAGGATTACCACTTGAAACACCTTTACCTGTTACGTTAAATAGTTATAATACTACAATTAATCCAACAGCCACAGTAACATGGTTTCCAACTCAGGCCGATGCTTTGGCTAATACTAATGAGTTCGCCCCGGCAATAGTAACAACAGTTGGTGGTTATACTGCTACTGACGGTGTTCCAATCTTTGCAAGAGTAGTGGATGGAAACGGATGTGTGAATACTCAAGAGTTAGACTTTGTAATACAACCTTTACCTCAAACTCAACCTACTATTTTAGGTAATTTGATCGATTGTTCGAGTATAACAGCAGTAAAAGTATATCAAGTAGATGCCACTTTAAATGCCTTTGGTGCAACTCATGTCTATAATTGGACGGTTGATGGTGGAGGTACAAATTTTGAGGTTTTTGATGGTACTTCATTTTCTACAACTAATTTGTATACTGTAACCCAAAATTCATTTTTACTATTATTAAGATTCCCGAACTCTGGATTTTTTGATATTAGTGTTTCTGAGACAATAGATGGTTGTGAAGGTGGTACAGTCCTAGAGACTGTAAATATTTCTGGAGCGCCACCTGCCTTGGTATTCAATGCCCCCCAGACTGAAGCATGTAAAGGTGAAACAGGTGTTAGTTATTCTTTAACCACTCCTCCAGCAGGAGGCTCAACTTATAATTGGACGGTTGTAGGTGGAAGTATAGTAGGACCTAGTTCTGGAGGTATTACATCAATTACTGTTAATTGGTTTGATGGAACTGATGGATTTGGCAATCCTGTTACACCAAGTGTTTCTGTTTCTGAGTCTAACATCAATGGATGTGTGGGAGCTCCTCAGCAGATAAATGTTAATTTGCGAGATTTTCCAATTATGGCTTCTCCTAATTCTGCAACTATTTGTAGTGGTGAAATGCCTTCTTCTGTTTTAAACTTTACGGCCAGTTATGATGGTTTGGATCCGGGTATTTCAGCTGATCCTTTAGTAAATCCAGCTACTTTTAATTGGAGGGTTACTTCTATTGACCCAGGAATCACTGGCTTAGCACTAAATGATAATGGAATAGGTAATGTTAATTTTGCCTTAAGAAATTTGAGTGGAGGACCTAGAGTAATTGAATTTAGCGTCTTTGCAATTGAAAATGATAATCCGACTCCTCCTACATGTGAGAGTGCTATTCAAGTGGTCTCTGTTACCGTAAATCCAGAGCCAGTGATCGATCCAGCCTTAGCGACAGCGTTAGCATGTAGTGATGT
>CAYGNU010000007.1:6784-27392 GCA_964351175.1 uncultured Roseivirgaceae bacterium
TCAGTAGCAGATGGGGATTGTATAGGAGATCCATTTGATATCACAGTAACGATAGATCCAGAGCCAGTGATCGATCCAGCCTTAGCGACAGCGTTAGCATGTAGTGATGTAGCTATAGGAGTAATTTTCAACACGAATGGCACATCGATAGGAGCAGACCGTTATGATGTAAGCATAGTGAGTCAGGATGCGAATGTAGTAGGAGCCGCTACCACAGGCTTATTGTTAGCAGACAATGCGATAGCCTTAGATGAGTTTACGAATACGAGTAATACCACAGGTGATATCGTCTACAGAGTAACACCACATAGTTCAGTAGCAGATGGGGATTGTATAGGAGATCCATTTGATATCACAGTAACGATAGCAGCGGAACCAGCAGGTTTTGATGACATAATTCCTGTGCAATGCAGCAATACTATTCAATATAATTTCCAAACGCAGAATGTTAATAATATTGGTAGTGGAGGAAATGGTGTGTTGAGTTTATTTTCATATACCGTGTCAAGTAATAACCCTGGTGTTACTGCTGAACCTGATAGAATAACTGCTAATAGGTCTGTTAGCCCTATTAATTTCACTTATATTAACAAGACTGGATCTGATGCTGTAATAACTTACACCGTAACGCCATATGCTCTTGCTGGTAGTAATTGTGAAGGTGATCCATTTATCGTGGAATTTACGATTGAATCTGACCCGGTTGGATTTGATGAACCAGTGCCAATTGAGATTTGTAGTGATTTTGATGGCACGAGTCCTTTAATTTATGATTTGCAAGGCAATATTAATAATTTAGGCAGCGGTGGCAATGGCGTAACAAGTGAATTTACTTATACAGTTAGCGGCTCATTGGTGTTGGATCCTAATAGGACGATAAGAAGTAGTGATGGTATAGACTTCAATTATATAAATCAAACTAGTTCTACAAAAACTATTACCTATGTGGTAACACCTTATGCAGATACCCCTAATGGTTGTGCAGGGGACCCATTTACATTGAGATTTGATATTCTTCCTGAACCAGTTGGGTTGGATCAAAGTGAAATTGTCTGTGGTGGTGTAGCTTCTCCAGTTAATTATACAATACAGAATGCTATAACTAATGGCATATCAAGCGTCTTTACATATGATGTAACTAGTAGTAATGAAGCTGTAGTGCCAACGCCAAATAGTCTTAACCGTACCACGGCTTCAAATTTAGATATTGCAGATACCTATACTAATACTTCTAGCAATTCTGTAACTGTAACCTATACGGTCACACCATTCGATGATGTTACTGGTTGTCAAGGGCAAGATTTTGATTTGGATTTTGTGATAATTCCTGGTCCTGCCGGTGTTGCTGATGCTGAAGATATCTGCAGTGGTGAACAAATTAATTATGACATATTTGCTGATAATATAAATAATGGAGGAAACGGAGTTGCCGGTACATATAAGTACACTGTATCAGCTGTTGACCCAGGTGGTGATTTATCCCCTGTTGCTTCTTCATTGAACCGGGCAGTGGCTACAACCCAGCCTATAACTGACACATTTGTTAATTCTGGAAGTTCAGTAATTACCGTTACATATGAAATTACTCCCGTTAATACCTTGGGTCTAGGTTGCTTTGGAGCTAATTTTTCTGTTACTTTTGATGTATACCCAGCACCAATTGGAACTGATGATTTAGATGAAGTACTCTGTAGTAGAGAAGCAACAAGCTATGACCTTCAAGGAAATATCAATGCAAATAACGGGTTGGCTAGTGAGTTTTCATACACTGTAACTTCTAGTGATCCCGGAGCAGTGCCTCCATTGAGTGGACAAGCATTTGCAGCTGGTCCAATTTCAATACCAGTTGATTCATATATAAACACCACTTCAAGTGCAGTGTTTATAACCTATACTGTTACTCCTAGAAGAATTGGAGTCGCACCAGTAAATTGTATAGGAGATCCATTTAATGTCCGTTTTAGAATTGATCCAGAACCTGTGGTTGACCCTTCACTAGCTGGGCCATTCCCGATATGTAGTGATGATGTAACAGGCATTAACTTAAGCACTGCTGGTAGTTCTGTAGTTGCAACATATTATACTATCAGTGTAAATCCGAATGGATTAATTCAGAGTGCAGGTACAAACAGTTCTGGCCTTAATAAAACAGCTGTAGAAATTGCCGATGATGCTTGGACCAATACGTCTAATGCAGCTGTCCCAGTGTTTTATACTGTTACACCTTTTAGCTCATTAGATTGTGAAGGACAACCGTTTATCATTGAAGTTTCCATTAATCCGGAACCAGTTTTTGATGCTAGCATAAGCCCTGCTCCAGTTTGTAGTGATGATCCTTTAAATGTTCAATTAGGTGTGGCACCAACGTCTGTTGCCGCCACTAGCTATGATGTGATATCAGTAACTCCAGATGTAGGCTTAACCCCTGTGGTTACTACTACAGGAAATGGACTTACATTAAATGCAATTATTAACGATAGTTTTATTAATACAACAGGATCTCCAAAAGATGTCCGATATGTTGTTCGTCCAGCTAACGGCAATTGTAAGGGGGATAATTTCATATTAATAATTACAATATTCTCCGCCCCAAACTTAGATCAATTGGATGCTACAGTATGTAGTGATGAATTATCAGGTATAATTTTATCAGCATCTGTAGGAGCTACAGCTGCAGAATATAGAATTGTATCAGTTGTTCCTGAAGCAGGATTAACAATAGTTAGTCAGACTCCAGATAACACTCAGACTCCAGATCCGAGTATAATTGCGACCGATCAATATATCAATACTACAAATGCGTCACTTGACGTAGTTTATACAATTATTCCAATAGAAGGTTTCAATTCATGCGAAGGCCCTGCAGAGACGGTTACTCTAACTGTGGAACCTGAACCTACTTTGGTAATACCTCCAAACGAGAATATTTGTAATGAAGCTATTACATCAATTCTGTTATCTTCTATTACGGTTCCTAAAAGTGGCAACCCTCAAGATGTGACATTTGATGTTCAGGCTACACCTATTGGTTCTGTGACAGGAGCTCCTTTTGTCCGACAAAATCTAAGCAATGGATTTGTGATTGCAGATAACTTAAGAAATTTGGGTAATACTGTTGCTGAGGTTCAGTATACTATTACACCTAAGATCCTTGGGGGCTGTTCGGGTGCACCTACAATAGTGAGCGTTTTTGTCGAGCCTGAGCCAGTAGGTTCGTTTACTGACACTTTTGTAACTATCTGCGAAGGTGAAGCATTAGATCCTCTTAATGTATTAGCTACTTCAGTGAGTCCTTCTGGAGCTGGAACAATCGAATTCTCGCTTGTCGCTGCTTTTGCTTCTGATCCTGCTGTTACTGGTTTTACTCAGGTTGGTGATATTGGACCACTCACTGTTGGTGATGCATTAACAGATGTAATTAATATTACTGATGGAGTAGGTATTACTTCGACACAGACCGTTACCTACCAATTTACGCCTAGTATAGTAGGTAGTAACGCAGGCACCTGTGCTGGGACCGATAATTCTGTTCAATTAATAGTAAATGTTTTACCGAGACCTGTCGTAACACCGAGCGTTACTACGGCCACTATCTGTAGTGGACAGTCTATTGAGATTAATTTAGTAACAGATATTGATAATTCTTTTGCAAGATGGACAGCTAGCCCTAACGCTAATGTAGATGGTGAATTTGATGGACAAGGTAACACATTATTTGTCTCACTGATAAATAGAAGTACTACTCCTCAAACAGTGACGTATACTGTTGAACCATTCTTATTGTTCGATTCTAACTGCACCGGCCCTACCGAGATAATTACTATTACAGTAGATCCAAATCCAGATGTGACTGTCGATCAAGCCACAATCACAGTTTGTAGTGGAGAACCAGTTAATATTGAGTTAAATGGAAGCGTGCCAGGATCAATCTTTAATTGGAGTGCAGACCTGCCGGATGGCAGCACGATCACAGGTAGCGGAACCAACGGAGATCTTATTCCTAATTCAATTATAAATACCAGCGGAGTTCCTCAGTTTGTTCGATTTGATATAGATAGTGAATTTGGAATAAACAGTTGTCCTGGAAATCCTCCAGGAATTGTATTCGTAACTGTCAATCCAATAGTAGAAGGTCAAATAGTTACAGAAGACGAAATTTTGTGTACTGGTAATAGTAAAGCTATTCAGTTTGAGTTTATGGGAGCACCACCGTTCAGTATGACCTATGAAGTTACTCAAGGAGGCACTACCACTACGGTTACTGAGAATAACCTTCCTAGTAATTATGTTATACTAGCAACAGAAACGGTGCAGTATACTTTGCTAAACGTGCGGGATAATAACGGGTGTGAACCGGTTGGCTTTATACAAGATAATGTTTCTCTAACTTTTGAAGAGGCAATTGCAAATATGGAAGTGAGAGGAGCTGATGCCTTAAATACTTTTGCCTTTACTGGGGATAATTCAACAGTGAACTTAGATTTTAATACTGGTACAGGTACAGTTGAATTTAGATTTAACGATTTTAATCCGGATAACTTATATACCTTACAAATTGGCGATGAAACCTTTAATGTTACAGCAAGTACATTCCAATACACTTTCACGGAACCCTCAACTTTTGGCACACTTGGACTTTTTATTGAATTGCAGGTGAGAACACCAAATGATGATGTAAATTCTTGTAATGATGTAGATAGCTTCTTTATTGAAGTATTGCCAGCACAGCCTACGGTAGTTGGAGTTGCAGATATATTGGAAGGATGCCCTCCATTAACGGTTAATTTTGAGAGTTTTAGAGAGGATTTAAGCTTGTCGAAGAATGTTATTGTTGAAGATCTTGTTTGGACCATTGACGGTAACACCTTAAATACTCCTAATCCAACCTTTACTTTTACTCAAAGAGGGGTGTATAATATTCAAGTAAAAGGTGATAATGGTCATGGAGATGAAGAGATAGCAGAGCTAGTAATAACTGTGTTTGACAAACCTACAGCCATATTTGAGATTACCCAAACAGTCGTTTATATACCAGACGATGGATTCAGGCCAACGAATAGGTCTCAGAGAGCGTCTGAATATGAATGGGATTTTGGAGACTTCTCATTTGGTCCAGAAAATCAATTTAGAAGCCCAGAGCACTTCTATGAGGAAGAAGGCGAATATATTGTAACACTAAATGTGAAAAATGAGTTTGGTTGCGTTGACTCTGCCATAGATACAGTTATTGTGGAAGAGGGTGGTTTTACCAAAACACCAAATGCATTTACTCCAAGCTTGAACGGTCCTTCTGGGGGAGCAGAGTTTGATCCGAGTGTGCCAGGATCGGGTGATTCTGCTAATGATATATTCCTACCAATTACGACCGGAGTTGAAGATTTTAAAATGTACATCTATGATAGATGGGGCAATTTGATTTTCTTTAGTGATAACAAAAGAGTTGGATGGGATGGCTATAGTAGTAAAGGCCAAATATTACCGCCAGGAGTGTATGTTTATAAGCTAGATCTCATATTATCTAGTGGACAACGAACAACACGTGTTGGAGATGTAACTTTGATTAGATAACTTGAACTTTGATTAAAATGAAAAAGGTTTTACTACTTACTATTCTTTTGGTTTCTGGGTTCAAGATATTGGCTCAGGATCCACAGTTTTCTCAGTTTTATAATGCTCCTTTGTATTTAAATCCTGGATTTACAGGTATTACTCCTCAGCAGAGAGTGATAGCAAACCATAGATTGCAATGGCCTAATTTACCACAGGTGTTTTCTACCTATGCTGTGTCCTATGAAATGTTTGTAGGAGAGTTGAAAAGTGGTTTTGGACTAATGGCCAGCACAGATAAAATGGGTACTGGTGGGTGGAGAACAACCAATGCTGGGTTATTATATTCTTATAAGATAAGGGTAAGTGAGGATTGGGTTTTCTCTCCAGGGATCTATTTTGGCTATGGTCAACAAGGAATAGATCAGAGTAAGTTGTTATTAGGAGATGAGCTGGCCTCAGATCAGGCAGGTTCTAATGATAGTCAAATTCTAAGAATTGATAACGCTCAATATTTTGATGTTGGTTCTGGAATTGTGATGTATAATAGAGCCTTATGGTTAGGCGTTTCAGCCTATCATATGAATAGGCCTAATATTTCAATAATTGGTAACGAAAGCAGATTACCAATGAAGCTTAATATTCATGGAGGCATGAAAATACCCCTTTATAATGGACCAAGGACAATGAGTCGGGTTTCTTACTTAACTCCAGGGTTTGTTTATAGAAGACAAGGCCCCTTTTCTCAGTTTGACTTTGGTGTTAATTACCATATTGATCCAGTTTCAATTGGTATTTGGTATAGAGGTGTGCCATTGCAGCGATCTTTTCAGTTTTTAGGAGTTGAGGATAAACAAGTTCAAAATGACGCGTTAGTCTTTTCTTTGGCCTTATTGTTCAATACTTTTCAAGTTGGTTATAGTTATGACTTTACTATTTCTGAGCTATCAACTGCGGCAGGAGGGGCTCATGAAATTTCCTTGATTTATGAGTTTGCGTTTAAACCATTTAGAAGAGGCGTAAGAAAGAAATATAGACAACTGCCTTGTCCAACTTTTAATAGCAAGGAGGGTTTCTGGAATTAATTCCATTCATCTGAAATATTCGCTATTCAACACCTAAAAATGTAATTGGTCGACATCTTAGTTAAATCGTTGATTTACAACGGTTTCCTTTTAATATTTTGTGATATTAACAACGTCTGGTTGGCTTTATAAGGAACCACTTATAAAGCATGTATACAAAATATTTTTTAGGCCTAGCCTTACTTTTCATTTTATCATTGGCAGAAGTCAACGGGCAATGCAGTCTGTTACGGTCGCAGATAGATGTATCTTTTAATACCGATCAAGATTGTGCACCGGTAGAGGTTACAGACTTTACGATTACTTATTATTTTAATGCCGCTCAGAATCCTAATGACATTGAAATAAGGTTTGAGTGGAATGATCCGGGCAATCAAATCTCAGTTATTGATATAGGCAATGGTCTGCTTCCAGGTGCAGGTAACACATCTTTTACCGCAACAGCTCCTAATTTCACCTATTTTGTTAATAATGATTGTTCTATAAGGCCAACAGCCTATATCTATATCAATGGTGTATTATGTCCTACATCTGAAGAGATTCAGTTCAGTCCTTTTTGGGGAACAGATGAAGAAGGCAACGGAAATATCACAATTAACCCAATCAACTATGATGTTTGCTACAACAATCCTATTATAAATGCTGTTTTTACTGATAATACGGAGTTTAACTGTAGAATTCAAGTAGAGCCTGATCGCCCAAATCAGTTAACTAGGAATATGCAATTTGTTTATGGTACAAACCATAATCCGGCCTCTACTATTTTAAACTTAAGTTTACAGGATGCGGGTACTCAACAATTAACCGATGGCACGGGAAATTTGGCAAGTCCACAAACAAGAGGAACCGCAGGTTTGTCAGTAACAGCCGGTTATTTCGGTCCAATTGAAAATATACCAACTCCAGCATTGGGCCCTGGTGCAGTATCATTTCCTATGAATGCCCCGGCAGACCTTTTAAATGCAAGAGGAAATACTTTTGAAGTAACTTTATTTAATTGGAATTTCTGTAACCCTTATAATGGCGACTCAGCAAATCCTAATTATGAAGATGCCATTGCAACAACTGCCTATATTGTTATAATTGACTCACCTCAACCAGATTTTATAACCAGAAGAGGAGATGCATCTGGAGCGATTACCTCAACTTTTTGCATAGATGAAAACATTTATTTTGACAATGAAACTCCAGGAATTGGAGGATTAGGTTTCACGTGGGAATTTTATAATGATAATACAGGAACTTCACTATTAAGCACCAGCATTGCTAATAACCCAACATTTAGTTATAGTTCTCCAGGTCAGAAGCTTATTAGGCTAACTGCTGAAGATCCTACTGCTCAAGGATCGTGTATTGAAATTTATGAGGCTTATGTAGATATCTCCCCTTCTTTGGTGGCAGGTGTTGAGCTAACAGACTTATTTAATAATCCGATAGACCCTAGATTCTGTCAAGACAATGCTAATAGCCAGAGTTTTGATGTGCGGTTCAGGGATAACTCTATTGGAAGTGCCACAGCAAACACCAGATGGCGATGGGAATTTTATGATGAGAATAATATTCTCGTCTTTGAAGATCCTGCTGCAGGAGCATTCTCTGCAGCCCCACTCGGGCCGTATGATAGAGTATTTAGCAATCCTGGCATCTATAGAGGGGTGCTTACCATTAGAGATAATGCAACAACCTGTGAAAGTGTAGCCGAGGAGTTTGTATACATATATTCAGATCCGATTGCTGATTTTGAGGCTTTAGACGTTTGTGAAGGCGAGCTATTGTCATTTCAGGACATGTCGTCTATAACATCAATCAATGGAGAATCGATAATTAGTTGGGAGTGGGATTTTAGCTATGACGGAGTGACTTTTAATAAAAATACAATTTATGATAACCAAACTACCTTTAATTATGATTTTGTTACTCCAGGAACCTATGATGTGGCGTTGCGGGTAACCGCAGATCAGAATTCATGCAGTGACATCATCGTTAAACCTATTACCCTAAACCCACTACCTCTTGCTCAAATAACTCCTGATATTACTGAAGGTTGTAGTATTTTGACTGTTAACTTTAGTAATGATTTTTCGGGTTCTCAATTTGATGTAATTGATCAGTACATCTGGGAGATAGATAATGGAAGTGGGTTTATTGTGGATTCAATTCAATCTCCTATTGACCCTAATTTTTCAAATACTTTTACCATGATGTTTGAAAACATAACACAAACAAACATCATATATTCTGTAAGACTTACAGCTATCACTGTGAATGGGTGCGAAACTGTAAGTGCACCAGTTAATATAACCGTGTTTCCTGCACCCTTATCAGGTTTTAATACCGTAAACTACTCGCCATTCAATGATAACTGTAGTCCTCTAGATGTTACATTTAAAGTAGATAACCAAACGCAGAACCAATCACCAACTGACTATAACTGGACTGTATCAGACGCTTCAGGTGTATTAGATATTATAAGTACTGGTGTTACCCCTTTATTGGATTACACATTTGAGAACCTAACACAGAGCATTCAAGACTATTCAGTATTGCTAACCACTACGCTGCCAGGAAGTTGTAGTAATGACAGTTCAGTAACTGTAAGAGTTAATCCTAACCCAATTTCAGATTTTCTGATTGACACACTCGCTGTTTCATGTGATGATATTCTATTAAACTTCGAATCATCACAAAAGGGGTTGGCTGAGTATCAATGGACTCTTATCATAAATGGAACAACCTTATTCTCATCTAATACCGAAGGAGATAATTTTGATTACTTAATAAACAAAACAACAAGCCCCCTCAATCTTGAAGTCGAATTAGTTACCCTAAATTTTGCTGGATGCGAAAGTCCTATATCTTCTCAAAATATAGAGATTGAACCGAGGCAACAAATATCAGTGGCTTTTGATGTAACTCCAGCTAATCAAACATTACCTGATGCTACAGTATTCTTAACCAACAATACTAACTCGGGGCCATGGGATTATATCTGGGACTTTGGAGACGGTATTACCAGCTTCGATCCTAACATTTCAGAGCATACTTATATAGATGAAGGAACATATACTATTACTTTGACAGCTTATACAGGTACTTGTCAAGAAATAGCGGTTAAATCAATTACTATTAATCCGATACCACCTAATCTTCCAATAGTTGACTTTGACTATAACCCTTCTAGTGGATGCACTCCTTTGACTGTCCAATTTAATAACCTTAGTCAGTTTACTGATGATACATCTTATCAATGGAATTTTGGTGCAGGGCAAGGAACGTCAACATCTATCAACCCGACTTATACCTATTTTGAGCCAGGTGTATATACTGTGAGTTTAACCGCTTCAAATAGTGTTGGCCAGACAGATACTGAAATCAAAACACAGATTATTGAGGTTTTTGAAACTCCTATAGCTCAATTTGATGTGAGGCCAAATATTGTTTTTGTGCCTGATAACCCTATTTACACTAATAATAATAGCCAAAGAGCTACTTCATTTTTTTGGGATTTTGGAGATGGTGGAAGGTCAACCGAATCAGAGCCTATTTATTACTACAAAGAAGAAGGCATTTATGATATTACTCTAATAGCTTCAAATATCAATGGTTGCTCAGATACATTGAAAAGAGAAGGAATCGTAGAAGGGCAGATGAATGGACGTTTTTTGGTCCCTAATGCTTTTACTCCAAACCTTTCAGGACCAATATCAGGAAGTGGTTCTGGTCAAACAGGCACAAATGATGTTTTTCTTCCATTGACACAAGGGGTATCAGAATTTGAAATGTTCATTTTTAATAGATGGGGTGAAATGCTTTTTAAAACTAGAGATAAATCCATGGGGTGGGATGGCTATTATAATGGAAAGTTATGTCCGCAGGATGTATATATCTTTAAAGTAAACCTGGTCTTTGAAAATGGACAAAAAATAACAAGAAACGGAGATGTAAACTTAATAAGATGATAAAGAAACTAATTATATTATCCTATTTGGTTATTAGTGCTTTTAATTCTCAGGCACAAGACCCTCAGTTTTCTCAATATTATGCAGCTCCGTTGTATCTCAATCCTGCCTTTGCGGGAACGGGGTCAGATCATAGATTCATTGCTAATTATCGAAATCAATGGCCATCCTTTGCTAATGGATTTGTAACCTATGCTTTTTCTTATGATTATAACATGGAAAACTTAAAAAGTGGACTAGGCTTTTTGGCTACTGTCGACAAAGCAGGATCCGCCAATTTAACGACAACAAGTTTTAATTTTATTTATTCCTATAAAATACAAATGGCCAACAAATGGGTTGTAACCCCAGGATTATCTTTTGGCTATTCTAATAGAAGTATCGATTTTGATAAACTCGTATTTGGAGATCAACTTGATTTTCAAACGGATGGTCAGGTTCCTACTTCTGATATGAGTGCGGCAAGTTTGGGTAATGCCGGGTTCTTTGATTTTGGTGCAGGAATATTGGTTTATAATAAAACCTTTTGGGCCGGTTTCTCAGCATCTCATATTAATGAGCCAAACAGGTCATTATTGGAAGAAGAAAGCATTGTGCCAATGAAAACCTCTATACATGCAGGGGTAAGGATTCCGTTGTATAATGGCGCGTTTAAACGAGACCGAACATCAAGTATTGCTCCTTCATTTGTTTATAAGAACCAAGGAGAGTTTGATCAATTGGATATAGGCTTACATTTTTTGTACGAGCCAATTTTGATAGGAATTTGGTATCGGGGCATTCCAATCCAGCAAAATGTTAATGACAATATTAGTCAAGATGCTGTTGTACTTATTTTAGGGATGCAGTTTGATCAGATTGAAATTGGTTACAGCTATGATTTTACGGTATCAGAGTTAGGGGCTATATCTGGAGGTGCCCATGAGGTGTCTTTATTGTATAGAATGGATATTGCCTTTCATTCAAAAGTAAAAAGAAAGGATAAGTTTATCCCTTGCCCAACCTTTACCAAGTAACTTCTTCACCATAAGGTCTAATAATGCTAACTTTGGGAACTTATGTAGTGTAGGTACTACCGTTGTCGTTATAAAGTAAGCATGAATTTTAAACCAGATCTGGATAAATTTCCAATTTTTGATACTGTTTCCTCCGTCAGTAAGTCCATCAACCTTCAAACATATGTTGTAGGTGGTTATGTGCGCGACCTGATTTTAAAAAGGCCAAGTAAAGACATTGATTTCGTAACACTAGGCAGTGGTATAGATTTAGCTCAAAATGTCGGTGATAAGATAAAAGCTTCTAAAGTTCAGGTTTTTAAAAATTTTGGCACTGCTATGATCAAAAGTAAAGGGTTTGAACTTGAGTTTGTGGGCGCAAGGAAGGAGTCTTATAATAGAGATTCCAGAAAGCCAACGGTAGAAGACGGCACCCTTGAAGATGATCAGAATAGGCGTGACTTTACAATTAATGCTATGGCAATTAGCGTAAATGCTGATAGTTATGGTGAATTAATAGATCCATTTGAAGGAATAAAGGATTTGAAAAGGAAGGTGATAAGAACGCCTCTAGATCCTGATGTAACTTTTTCTGATGATCCGCTCAGGATGATGCGTGCAGTTAGATTTGCCAGTCAACTAAAGTTTGATATTGAGCCTGTTACCTTTGAAGGAATTATAAACAATGCAGAAAGAATTAAAATAGTTTCTAAAGAGCGAATTTCAGATTAATTAAATAAGATCATTTTATCAAAGAAGCCTTCTTATGGATTTAAATTGCTATTTCATTGTGGACTGTTAAAGTTAATTTTCCCAGAGATGGTCGATTTACACTGAGTTGAAACTATAGATGGAAAGTCACACAAGGATAATTTCTTTCATACACTTCAGGTTCTGGACAATGTTTCTGAAAAATCAAATGATTTATGGCTGCGTTGGGCCGCCATATTGCATGATATTGCGAAGCCTCCTACTAAAAGGTTTGACCCAAAAGTAGGTTGGACTTTTCATGGTCATGAGGATAAAGGAGCGAGGATGGTCCCTAATATTTTTAGAGGGCTTAAGTTGCCTCTGAATGAGAAAATGAATTATGTTAAAAAGCTTGTAAGGCTACATCTTAGACCGATTGCCTTGGTTAAAGAGAATATAACAGATACGGCTATAAGAAGGCTTCTTTTTGAGGCAGGTGATGATATAGAAGACTTGATGTCGCTATGTCGTGCTGATATTACTTCTAAAAATGATGATAAGGTAAAACGCTATCTCTCTAACTTTAAGAAGGTTGAACTAAAGATGAAGGAAGTGGAAGAGAAAGACCAGGTTAGAAACTTCCAACCTCCCGTAAGTGGCGAAGAGATTATGGAGACCTTTAACCTTTCTCCGAGCAAAATAATAGGTGAAATTAAAGAAGAAATTAAAGAGGCAATTTTAGAAGGGAAGATACCAAATGATAGATCTCATGCTTTGTCTTATATGTATAAAGTAGCCGAGCAAAAAGGAATTAGCCAAAATATCAAGAAATAATTAGCTTTGGCAAAATTTTGCGAATAGAATCAGACTTAAATTATTAGAATCAAAACTCAAATATTAAAATTTAGAATTTATGAAATATTGGATTATTGTGTTGTTACTGGTTGTAGGTAACATTTCATTTGGACAAGATCAAACTCAAACGCCAGCAGCCGGGCAGCAGCAACCAACAGCAGGACAAGTACTTTCTATGCATTATGCAAGAACTTATCAGGCAGGCATAAGATACAATGACTATAATGTTGCAAAACATGCTCTTATTAAT
This sequence comes from uncultured Roseivirgaceae bacterium, assembly GCA_964351175.1. Lineage (GTDB taxonomy): Bacteria > Bacteroidota > Bacteroidia > Cytophagales > Cyclobacteriaceae > Fulvivirga. The sequence goes on from CAYGNU010000007.1 coordinate 20,166, forward strand.
ATTTTGGTAGAGAATCCTCAAAATGACTCTATCTTATTCTCTTTGTCTTTACTTTATTATCAGATGCAGAATTATACCTCTGCAGCCCTAACAGCGAGAGATGTTTTAGCCATGAACCCTAATAATACTGGTGCCTTAGAAATAGCGGCAGTGTCTTATGATAATATTGGAGCTAAGGATAAGGCGCTAGAATCATACGAGTCTTTGTATTTGCAAACAGATGATTTCAATACCTTATACAAGATTGCTTTTCTTCAGTATGAATTGAAGAGCTATAATGAGAGCATGACCAATGCTGATATTCTGTTAGCCAAGAAAGAGGCAGAAGAACTTAAAGCTGTTTATAATCAAGCTGATGGTTCGCAAAAGGAATATCCAATCAAGGTTGCTCTTATTAATCTTAAAGGACTTATTGCAGCTGATCAGGGAGATAAGGCGAATGCAAAATTATTCTATGAACAAGCTTTGAAATTAGCTCCTGACTTCCAATTGGCTAAGGATAATCTCGCTGAACTCAAATAATTTCTTCTGTTCTTGCAACCTCTATAGTGTATCTTTGTCTTTTGCACAGAGACATTAAAGCTTGGAACAGACATCTTTAAATATACATCAAGATATTATTGACCGATGTCTTGAAGGAGACAGGATGGCTCAATATGAGTTATATAAATTGTATTCCAAAGCGATGTATAATGTTAGTTTCCGAATAGTTCACAACGAGAATGATGCGGAAGACATTTTGCAAGAAGCTTTTGTAAGTGCTTTTAGAAATTTAGCAGGCTACAGCGGTGTTTCTACTTTTGGTGCATGGCTTAAAAGGATTGTAATAAATAAATCGCTAAATTATATTAAAAAGAAGCATATAGAGATTACTCCACTAGATGTACTTCCTGACATGAAGGAAGAGGAGCCAGTCTTTAATGAGGATGTAGCGTATAGTATTAACAGCATAAAAAAAGCTGTTGAAATGCTTCCTGATGGTTATAGAGTTGTTTTTTCACTCTATTTACTTGAGGGGTACGACCATGGTGAGATTGCTGAGATATTAGGGATTACTGAATCAACTTCTAAATCTCAGTTCAACAGGTCAAAAAAGAAGTTAAAAGAGATTTTAGAAAAGGAGGCTTATTATGAGCGATAACTTTGAAAAACATATAAGAGCAAACAAAGAGGCATTTGATGATAAACAACCATCAGATAAGCTTTGGAATAAAATTGATTCTGATCTGAAGGGAAGTAAAGTGAATTTTAATTGGGTTTGGAAGGTGGCGGCAACACTATTTTTCTGCTCAACCGTTTACCTGTTCTTTCAGAAGACAGAAAATAATAGGGAACTCCTTGCCCATAAAGAAAAGATTTCTGGTGACTTTGTGGATATCGAATCATACTACTTTCAAATCATATCTGATAAACGTGATTTGATTTATGAGTTTGACACTCAGGAACAACCAATAGAAGTTGATTTTGAACAAGATATTCAGAAGCTTGACGCCATGTATCAAGTTCTTAAGGAAGAATTGAAATCCAATCCAAGCAAAAAAGTAGTGGATGCGCTCATATTGAATATGCTCGTGCGCATTGATGTTTTGAATGAGAAAATAGATGAACTAGAAAAAAGTGATTTAGAGGTAGAAGAATCTAAATCTTCTGATCAGGACGCAAGTGTCTAATAAAGATCGGTTTTGATTTCAAACTTCTCTTTGGTAGAATCCAATAACTTACCTTTTTCGCATTTTAAAATTCTAGTTGTTTGACCTTTTACCAAGTTGTGGTCGTGAGTGGCCATAAGTACTGCAGTGCCTTTCTTATTAATGTCCTGAAATAGTCTAAAAATACCCTGCGAAACTTCAGGATCAAGATTTCCAGTAGGTTCATCAGCAATTAGCATTACAGGATCGTTAAGTAATGCGCGTGCAATAACTACGCGCTGCTGTTCTCCACCTGATAGCTGATGTGGCATTTTTGTGCCCACAGAACCAAGGCCAACTTGCATTAACACTTCTGCTTGTCTGGACTTGATTTTGGAGCTTTCCTTCCAACCTGTTGCCTTCATTACGAAAGTTAGGTTTTCTGCCACCGTACGATCAGGGAATAATTGAAAATCCTGAAAGATGATTCCTATCTTTCTTCTAAGCATGGGAATCTCAGAATTTTTAATGTTGCCGATATTATAACCGGCAACATTAATCTGACCTAGTCTTAGTGGTAAGTCAGCATATAGTGTTTTTAACAATGAAGATTTTCCCCCGCCTGTTCGTCCAATTAGAAATACAAATTCGCCTTTTTCCAATTCAAAGTTCACATCACTTAATACAGTATTGTTGTCCTGAAATATACAGGCATCTTGAACTTTTACAACAGGGTCATTCGAAAACGACATTATTTCTGGCTTGCTTTTTTATGGTCAGCTAAAAATTGAGCTAAACCACTGTCTGTCAACGGATGGTTAAGTAAACTTGTGATTACCTTCAAAGGACAAGTAACAACATCAGCTCCAATTTCTGCACATTGTACTAAGTGCATAGTATGTCTAACACTTGCTGCCAATACCTCAGTTTCATAACCATAATTATCATAAATCTGAACGATCTGCTCTATAAGTGTAAGTCCATCAAATGAAATATCATCTAAACGACCAATGAACGGAGAAACATAACTAGCTCCTGCTTTGGCTGCCAACAGGGCTTGTCCTGCAGAGAATACTAGTGTACAGTTAGTTCTAATTCCTTTTTCACTAAAATATTTGATAGCCTTTACACCTTCTTTAATCATAGGCACTTTTACCACGATCTTATCATCGATTTTAGCCAATTCCTCACCTTCTTTTACCATACCAGCAAAATCAGTAGCAATAACTTCAGCACTCACATTATTATCTACAATATCGCAAATCGCCTTGTAGTGAGCTTTAACATTAGCATCACCTGTTATGCCTTCTTTAGCCATTAACGAAGGATTAGTAGTTACTCCATCAAGTACACCAAGATCATAGGCTTCTTTGATATCATTAAGATTTGCTGTGTCAATAAAGAATTTCATAGTGTTAATTAAAGGTGATTAATAATTGCATTGCTAAGTTAAATAGCAATTTATTAGCTTCCTAAATTGAAAGGTTCTTAATTACTTTCAATAGAAACTAGAATATAAATTATCTAGAAACGTGCAACTTATATAAGTGTATCAACATCTAACTATTAATGAAACACATCTCTATAGTTTTTAAGAACTTATGTTCATTACTCCTATTTGTTGTTTTCAGCATTAACTCATCTCAGGCTTGCCTAATACTCTGCCTGAAAGATAAAGATCATACTATAATTGGCAATCATGAAGACTGGTTTGAAGACAATGCTGCTATAAAGATCAATTCGTCAAATGAGCATCGGTATGGCTCGCTTATTTTTACTTTTTTAGATGAAAAGTGGGCTCAAGGTGGAATAAATGAGGAAGGACTTTTTTTTGACGCTGCTTATACGCCATATCAGAAGATAATTTCTGTTCCAGAAAGAATTCATTTTGAAGGGTATATATGGCAAGAAGTTTTAGATAAATGTGCTTCTGTTGATGAGGCTATAAAGCTACTTTCTGCTTACCAACTTCCTGACCTAGAAGAGGCTCATATCTTTTTAGCTGATGCAAATGGGAATGCTATTGTACTAGGAGTTAAAGAGGGAAACATTGAGATAAAAACTATAGAAGAGTCACACCTTCTCCAAACTAACTTTAATCCATGGCACCCTGAACTTAGTGAAGAGACAAAGTGCTGGCGGTATGAAAAATCTGAAGAATTAATAATGATAAATGATGCACCTACAGTTGATAATATGAGGAATATATTGTCTCAAACTCATCAAGAGAAGCTGACAGTATATTCAAATATCTATGATTTGAAATCAAGAAAAATTTACACCTATTATAAACGTGATTTTGATAATCCTATAGTTATTGATTTAGAGGAAGTGCTTGACTATGATCAATGCTTATATTCTATAGAGGAGCTTGTTAATGATGATTTGGAGATTGGTCAATGTCAATTTGAAGAAGAGAGTAAAAAAACAATAATTAGAGGCAAGGTGACAAATTCTGAAAATGGACAACCCGTCCCTTATGCTAATATTGGTATTCTAAATAAGAATATAGGCACCTTATCAGACCCTGATGGTACTTTCGAAATCCATGTACCTAAAAAATACACCAATGAAGATATAACTGTTTCTTCCATAGGCTACACTCGAGAAACTTTTAGTATAGAAAGGAAAAATGATTACAATTTAAGTTTAAATCCTGAAGCTGAATTACTCGATGAGGTAATTGTATTTTCAAAACAAGGTGCTTTGAAAAGAGAACGGCTAGGATGGATGAAAGGTAAAGAGGGCGTACTGCCCTTGGATACAATTATGGGAGGAGGAACTGTTGCAATGTTGCTATCACCTTCAAAATCCACCTTTTTTATAGATAAGTTACAGGTTAGACTAATGTTTAACTCCAAAGATACCATAGCATTCAGGTTGCATTTTTATGAATGGGATTTGTTGAATCAGAGACCAGGAATGGAGCTTTTAAAGAAAGAGATAATTCTCAGAGAACAACGAAAATACGGCTGGTTGAATTTTGATCTTTCTGAGTTTGATTTGGTATTTAATAGGCAAAGCATTGTCGTTGGTTTAGAATGGGTAGAAGATCGTGAACAAAGGAATAGTCTGTTAAACGGACTTAGAGAATGGAGCCGCTGGAAAGAAAAACAATATATATTGGGAAACAAAAAGGTCGAGATTGTGATGAATGATGATTCTACACATTATTTTAAATATAATGGTAATATGATGAACTGGCCTGGCTTTGAGAAGCTACCTCCTTTTACTGGGTTAATGGTGGATGATAATCAAACATCAAAGAATAAGCAATATCGAACTTTTGAAAGGAAAACCAGTCATGGAGAATGGACTGAACTACAATCTACCTTGAATGCTGTGCTAACAGTTTTTTACTTTAAGGGAAAGGAATAGGGAAATAAAAATGGCAAATCAAGTATCGCACCGCTACAACCGCTTACCCTTGCTACCTTCCGGTCCTGGGGGAGTTCAGCAGGAGCTGGTCGTACTGATTTGCCAATGCAAAGCTAAGCCGAATAAATGAATTGTTAAAATTATATACTCACTTTGCTATATCTTTTATAAATTGATTGATTAAAATCTCAAATTAACATGACTAATCAACTAAAATATAAGTTAAGAATCCTGAATCTTTCATGTTATATGCAAGAAGAAAGTGATGGAGATGAAGTATTCTTAAAACTCAACAAGGAAAAAGTTTGGCCACTCGATGTCAAGTATTTTAAAATGAAGGAAGGTGATCATAAAGTAGACCATAATATTGATGGAATAATAAAAGATCAAACTATCGCAATCGAACTTTGGGAATATGATTTTTGGACTCCGAATGATAAGTTGGGAGTATTTAATCTCTTAGTGAATGAAAGAGGAGGACCATTTAGAACTGATCTTAAGGCGTCAAAAGGTGAAGGTGTTAAATATAGTCTAGAGTGGGAGGTCTCTTAATCACTAATACCGTTCAAGTATAAGTTGAATTCTAAAGGACTAGCTTTTATAAACCCATCTTCAGCAAAATCATCATAGATTTCAGAATCAAATTGCATCTCCCGTTTTTCAATCTCTTTATTGGTATGAACAGTCAACTCAACACCTTCATAAGTTTTGGGATTGAGTTGAACAATGATCTTAAAATCTCCAAAATCCTTCTTAAAGTATTCGTGAATCATATGTGAGCCTTAAACTTCAGCAAAGCTAGACAGTTTCTCATTTACTTTTTGCTGGTTTATGACAGGCAACTTAATTTTTTCTATCATTGTTTCCTCCAACATGAACGCCCATGTCTCAAGGTATTTAATTACATCTTTCTTTATATTATGTTGAAGGTAGCGTTCTTCTATTGGTAAGCATTGCAATATTTTTTTGTCGCTAAGCTTTTCAAGGTGCTTTAAATCTTCAGAATCAAAGCCAAAATCTAACATTTCACTAATCAGGTCATCCATCAATAACCCGCTAGTTGGGCAATAATCATTCAATTGTTCATTCCAGTCACCATGCTTTTGCATTGCCTTTGAGTGAATTTCTTTACTACTCATTAGCGTTATTTGCTGAGCCAAAAAACCGCAGTTGCAGCTACCCATATGACCCCATTGGTATGTGGATGCTTTTGATAATTCTTTTGCCGTTTTTCTCAAAACCATTACGATATCATTGTTTGCTTTAGCCATGCTATTCTATTTTAACTAAGAACAAAATACAAAAAGGAAAGTTTGCTTACAACTCATAAACTACTTATCCGGCCTTAATCTAAACTAATGACCGTTAGTATAGCTTTTGGAAGTAGAAGTGAATAAAATTAGATATTTTGTATTCCTGTTTCTATTAAAAAAGTTTGAATGAAATTGAGTAAAATAAATATAAAGCCATTAGCAATTATTATTAGTACGACACTTATCTGGCAATCATGTAGTGAAAACCCAAGTAATGAAGTGGCAGAGCCTCAAGTATCGGCTATCGATCTGAGCCTAATTGATACTGCGGTCGACCCTGCAGACGATTTTTTCATGTTTGTGAATGGCAATTGGATTGACAAAACGGATATACCAGGAGATCAGGGACGTTGGGGCAGCTTCAATGAATTGCGAGAGCAAACCGATGAAACTGTTTTGGAGGTTCTGGAAAAAGCCGCTAAAAGTGATAAATATGCTTCAGGAACAGATCAAAGGAAGGCTGCTGATTTTTATGCCATCGGTATGGATTCGCTGTTAGCAGAAAAAGCAGGTATACAACCCTTGAAACCTCGTATGGAACAGATTGCTGCAATAAGTGATATTATCAGTTTGCAGAAATACTTATCTGAACAACAGACCTATGGCGGAGGTGCATTTTTTAGATTTAGGATTAGACCAGATCAGAAAAATAGTAAAGTAATGGCAAGCTATTTAGGTCAAGGTGGCTTAGGCCTCCCAAACAGAGATTATTACACAAAACAAGATAGTAAATCAAAAGAGATTCGAGAGAAGTATGTGAAACATGTTTCCAGAACCCTGCAGCTTTTAGGTGATGATGCCTCCTCAGCTGATACCCAAGCCAAAAGAATAATAAGGTTGGAAGCAAGGTTAGCAAATGCCTCAATGACAAATGTAGAACTACGAAATACTCCTGCATTATACAATAA
>CAYGNU010000008.1:0-12855 GCA_964351175.1 uncultured Roseivirgaceae bacterium
CATTGGGGCTTTTTTTAATGGTAATCAAAGCAATTATCATTTTGATGGTTGATTATTTTGTCCCGGGATTCAGTGTTGATGGCTTTTGGTGGGCGCTTTTTTTTAGTATTATTCTAGCGATTGTCAATTCAATATTTGAAGAGATTAATAAATCTAAGTAATAATGCCATTTAAATAATGAAAACTTGTTATTCAAACCTTTTTGTTCTAAATTATTCATCCGTTTAATATCAAATCAATTGAATGATGCTTACTTCAAATGAAGGGTTCAAGCCCGAAAGAATAGATCACTATAAAAGTGAAATGAAGAATAGAAATCAAAATTTCCTCATTGTTGAGTCTGAAGATAATTCTGATGAATACGTTAATTTTATGTTCATTGGAATGTATGAAGGAAAGGAAGTGGTTTATGATGCAGTTATGTATACTTTACGTTTGCATCATCTAAGTGAGGTTTATGAAGTCGCTGAGCACAAAGCGGCACAGCATTTTCCTGAGTTTAGAAGAATTAAGTATGAGGAAGATGAAAATGGAGATTTGGAAGCTTTAGATGATTTGGAAGAGGAGATCGGTTTGTTTATTGCTGAAGCCATTATGGAGATAGAAGATGATGAGGAAGTTAAAGTTAAAGAGCATATAGAGGTTGATCCGAACATTGATTTTGGCATAGGGTTAGACATTGGGCTAAATTTAGAGTCTATTGACAACCAAACCATTTCAAAATTTGTTAAAGAATTTAATGATGACTCATTAAGTCTTGATGATACACTTTACTCTTACCAAACACAAGACGAAGAAATGACAGAATAATCTCAAATGAATTCTACAAAGGATGTTTTAAAGTTCAGAAGAAGTGTTGGCTATACTTTTTCCTTTGTGATGCTCATTTGGCTAGTAAAAATCATTGAGTCATACTTAGAAATTGATTTTGGTTTATTAGGAATTTATCCCAGAACACTTAGAGGATCAGTTGGAATATTTCTTTCGCCATTTATTCATGGTGATTTTTTTCATCTCTTTTCTAATACAGTACCACTCATCATTTTAGGTATTGGACTCTTCTACTTTTATGACAAAATAGCTTTTAATGTAGTTTTACTTATCTATCTCATGACTGGCTTCTGGGTTTGGGTAGCAGCTAGAGACGCATATCATATTGGAGCTAGCGGTATTGTTTATGGTTTGTTAACATTTATTCTGTTTAGCGGATTCTTTAGGAGGAATCCTCAGACTTTAGCTATTTCTTTTGTGATTTTGGTGCTTTATGGAGGATCATTTTTTGCAGGTATAATTCCAAGTTCAAAAGGCATTTCGTGGGAATCTCATTTGATGGGAGGTATTGCAGGAATATTTTGTGCGGTCTATTTTAAGAATACAAAATTAGTAGATGAGCCACTAGTCATTGAAAGTATAGAAAAGCACTATGAATGTACTTACACCTATATTCAAAAAACTGACAGACCAGAAGCATATCAATATACGATTGATCTTCATCAAAAGGAGAATTTGCCACTTAGAAATAAATAAGATTGGCTAATCTGTATTTTCTTTATTTAATTTGCGCCTCAAATTAAAATTATAAAAAGTGAAAAATATTTCTTTAGTACTCAATGGAGTTTTGATTGTTGCAGTTGGTGTGTTGTATGTCCTGCAATTTAGTAAGGCTGATAAAACTGATATAGGTGAGGGTAGTGAGTCAACTGCTGCAGTAGCTGGTGAGTATAGTATTGTTTACATTAACTCTGATTCAGTATTGAGCAAATATGATTATTTCAAAGACATTCAAGAAAAGTTCCAAGAGAAGGGACAGAAGCTTGAGAAGGAATATCAAAATCGTGCACAAGGCTTGCAACAAGAGGTAAATGATTACCAGAGAACTGTGTCTAGTTTAACAATAGGACAGGCAAAGGCTTTGGAAGAAAACCTTATGAAAAAGCAACAAAATCTTCGTCTATATCAAGAAAGCCTTTCTCAAGAATTACTTAAAGAAGAAGGTAAGATGAATCAAGAACTTTACGAAAAAGTTACAGCCTTTTTGAAGGATTATAGCGCTGAAAATGGAATTGATTTAGTTGTTAAGTACAATCAAGGAAGTGATGTTTTATTTGCAACTCAAGGAATGGATGTTACTGATCAGGTTGTTAAAGGCCTTAATGAAGTCTATGCAAATGAGTCTAAGGAAACAACTACTGTAGCTGCAGATTCTACTTCAAAAAAATAATATTCTGATTTTGGCCAATTAAAAGTCGTCTTATATTGCTTTTTGGTAGGGGTATTAATATCTTACTGACTTAATACTGTACTATTTTTTAAGCTTATCAATGTTAAGGGCACTTTTTTTAGCATTAAATGTTCGTCCCAATGAAGAAAAGCAAGTGCTTCTTTTATTGGGGCAGGGCTTTTTTATGGGGGTTTTTCTCGCAACCTTCCAAATTACGGCAGAGACACTATTTCTTAATCGTTTAGGCGAATATTTAAAAGAGGCAATACTATGCTCAGGATTTCTTGGCATAATTACAACAGCTCTTTTCTCTTATCTGCAGAATCGAGTTTCATTCCGATCACTTGCTTTGGGGAATTTGGCCCTGATATTGTTGTTTGTAGCTACAATTTATTCCTCATTTCATTTTGGTGATGCAACCTTACAAGAACCTTTAATCTTTTTAAGCTTTGCCTTAATAGGCCCAATTTTGGCAGTTTCACTATTGGGATTTTGGGGTACTTTCGGTCGTTTATTTGATTTACGCCAATCCAAAAGAATTATAGGTGGGATAGATATAGGGCAGCTAATGGCGGCTATAATCACTTCATTTAGCTTTCCTTTTTTGCAGAAATTAATACCAGAAACTACTGAATATCTTTTGATTAGCTGCGTAAGTATAGCTATTTCATTTATTTTTCTATTTATACTCACTTCGAAATTCGATTTATCAAAAGCGGAAATTTCTACGCTTGAAGACGAAGAAATGAATACTGGTTTAAAATCATTAGCAAAGGATAAGTATGTAAGACTACTGTCAATCTTTCTGCTTTTTTCGATGGTTACATTTACTTTTATCCAATATTCTTTTCAAGATGTTGTTAGTATTCAATACCCAGGTGAAGATGAGTTGAGGAATTTTTTGGCAATATTTAATGGCGCAATACTGGTATTAGGATTGCTTTTACAAACTTTTGTCAATGATAAAATAATCGGTGAGTATGGACTTAAAGTATCACTTCTTATACTTCCTCTTGTTCTGATATTCTTTTTAGTGGGGTCAATTGTTTCAGGTGAAGTGTTTGGATTTACCGATGACAATGGGAATAGCTTCATTTGGTTTTTCTTGTTTGTAGCACTCTCAAGACTATTTAACTTTTCGTTAAGAGATTCATTGGAAAACCCGACCTTCAAACTTTATTTCATGCCTTTAGATAATAGGGTGAGGTTTGATATTCAAACTAAAGTAGAAGGGGTAGTTAACGAAACTTCTAGGTTTATTGGTGGAGTTCTGATTATTGGACTTTCTTATTTGTCATTTATAAAAATCATTCATTATTCATATGCTTTAGTTTTTCTTATAGCAGGTTATATTTATATAATAGGTAAGCTTTATATTGAATATAAAAACAATATAAAATTAAAGCTCGAAAAACAGCAACGAATGAACTCTGACCTAGCACTCACATTGGGTCAGAAATTAGTTCAAAAGCTAGAAACATCTCTTAAAAGTACTGATCCTGGTAAGGCAATATTTTCTTACAAACTTTTAGAAAAAATTGAACCTCAGATATTGCCTGCATCTATAAATACCTTAATGGCTCATAAAGTATCCCAAGTCAGAGGGTTTGCTCAAAATAAGATGAATGAGTTAAAGGGACTCTCAGTATCGGAGCGATATGTAATTTCATCTAATAATAATTCTGGCAATAATTCGGGTAAACAAATTGTTTCAAATAATGACTTACTCTCTCTTTTTCAGTCTGGAGACATTAGCAAATCAAGGGTTTCGAAGTTATGTAAGTCTGATATTGCAGAAGATAGGCAATATGCTGCCGAACTTTTGGGTAATTCTGAAGATGAGAATAATATAAGTCTACTAATTGAACTTTTAAATGACTCTGAAGCTAAAGTTAGATACTCGGCTATAAAAACAGCACAAAGAAAATATAATCATGAAGTACTATTAGCGCTAATTGAGAATTTAGGAGACCCCGTGTTTAGTGTTCAGGCCGCTGGTGCGTTAACTATTATTGGAGGTAAAGCGCTCAACGCTTTGGATAGTGCCTTTTACAGGACTGGTCAGCAGACTCAAATTATGCTGAAGGTCGTTCAAATCATAGGACGTATAGGAGGAAATAAGGCTAAGGAAATCCTTTGGAATAAGATGGACTTCCCGGATAAAGTAATGGTATCTCAAATCCTTTTTGCTTTAGGGAACTGTGGTTTTAGAGCAGGTATTTCTCAAATTGCGCGAATCAAATATGCTATTGAATCTGATATAGAGGATATTGCTTGGAATATTTCAGCCATAAGTGAGGTGAGTGATGAACATTTTGGAAAAGAAATTAAAAAGGCGCTTGAAGAAGAAATAGTGTATGATGTTGATCATATTTATATGCTACTCTCTATGCTGTATGATGCTCAATCAATTCAATTAGTTAAGGAAAATATAGAAAGTCAAACTAGTGAAGGTGTTACCTATGGTGTTGAATTACTAGATATATTTCTTTCTGAAGATTTGAAACAACGATTTATTCCTGTTATAGATGACATTTCTTTCGCTGAAAAGGGGCGAAAACTTGAGATATACTATCCCCGAGAAAGGTTAGAAAATAAAATGGTTTTGAAATTTTTGTTGAATAGGGATTTTTCGCAAACAAATCGATGGACAAAAACATGTATAATATATCAAATAGGAAAACTTAAAATACGGGAGTTTTACTTTGATCTAATTGCGAATTTATTCAATCCAGATTTGCTCATTAGAGAAATGGCTGCATGGTCACTTTATCAGATTGACCCTAGTGCCTATGATGAAAATGTAAGCAGATTAAATCATAATGATCGTAGAACTCTAGATCACCTCATTAAGGATTCAGGCGAATCAAGCCAAAGGTCTTTGAGGTTCGAAAAAGTAATGTTTCTAAAGAATATCAATGTTTTTGAAAATATTATAGGTTTAGTAATTGCGGACTTAATAGATATTACTGAAGAGGTCTTTATTAAAGAGGGAGATACTGTTACAATAGATGAGCACTACAATGATAATTTTTATATTGTTTATCAAGGTGCAATAAATATCTATGAAAATGGTGAAATTAAGTCTGAAACAAAGGTAGGGGAGTTTATAGGTGAAATGGTGGCGACTGAAAATTACCTTAAGTCTAACTTAATAATAGCCTTAACAGATACAGTACTGTTAAAGATTAAGAAAGACGGTTTTTATGACCTTCTTGCTGATAATGTAAAGTTGGCTAACAAAATGATTGAATATGTATAGATACGATTTTGTTAAAATATTTGTATATTTTTGTTTTTATCTAATTAAGCATTTATTTTTAGTTCAATAGGCACCTTATTAACGTGTTATTATTTTTTAAACTTGATTTAGTCCCCGTACAATGCTGAACTATGATTTGCATGCACGCGAAGAGCCTTATGAAAAGGAGGAGTACGACATTCATGGTAATGTAATTCTCAAAAATCCTTTTCCAGGACTTAGACCTTTTGGCATAGACGAGAATCACCTTTTCTTTGGAAGGGAGAATCAGGTTGATGATGTTCTTTTAAAACTGTCAGAGAACAAATTTGTAACCATCATGGGTTACTCTGGCAGCGGTAAGTCATCTCTGGTTTATTGTGGTGTTATTCCTGTAGTATATGGTGGCTTTATGACCAATACAGGTCCAAATTGGAATATTATAACCACCAGACCTGGTACATCCCCAATTAAGAATTTATCAAGATCTTTAATACTAGCTCATGATGAGCAAGATATTATAGAATCTGCAGATGATCGTGCAGCAAAGAGATTAGTTGTAAGTAGCATACTTAGAAGTAACGCAAATGGTTTAGTTGAAACTATAGATAAATTTAAATCTGATAAAACTGAAAATACCCTAATCTTCATTGACCAATTTGAAGAATTATTCAGGTATGGGGAAAATGATCAGAATTCGGCAGAAGAAGCCAGACTGTATGTAAATCTAATTCTAGATGCATGTCGTTCAAATAGTTCTCCTATATATGTAGCGGTAACAATGCGCTCTGATTATGTAGGAGAGTGTGCCAAGTTCCCTGGACTTACTCAACTGATAAACGAGAGTAATTATTTGGTGCCTCAAATGACAAGGGATCAGAAACGAATGGCCATTGAAGGTCCAATTTCTGTTGGAGGGGGAAAGATTTCAAAAAGGCTAATGAAGCGCCTTTTAAATGATATAGGCGATAATCAAGATCAGCTTCCTATTTTACAGCACGCACTAATGCGTACGTGGGACTTTTGGATCAAAACCAAAGAAGAAAACGAACCAATAGATATAGGGCATTATAATGCTATAGGGAAAATTACTGAGGCCCTATCTCAGCATGCTAATGAAACTTATGATGAGCTTAGCTCACGTGAAAAAGAAATAGCAGAAGTACTTTTTAAGTCATTAACTGAAAAGGCAGCCAATAACTTTGGTATACGAAGACCTGTGAGACTTGGCTTGGTGGTAGAACTAGCAGAATCTACACTATCAGAAGTAACAGCAGTAGTTGATAAATTTCGAGAAACTGGCAGATCTTTTCTAATGCCTCCTATAGGTGTTGAGCTTGATGAGAATTCAATCATTGAAATTTCTCATGAAAGTTTGATGCGGATTTGGACAAGGTTAAAAGCTTGGGTTGATGAAGAGTATGAGTCTGCACAGATGTATCGCAGGCTTTCAGAGGCTGCCGCCATGTACCAAATTGGCCGTACTGGTCTTTGGCGACCACCTGATTTGCAGTTAGCCCTTAACTGGCAAAAGAAACAGAGGCCTACTAGAGCTTGGGCCAGAAGATATGATGAGACTTTTGAGCGTGCTATAGTTTTTCTTGATACCAGCAGAATAACTTATGAAGCTGAACAGAAGAATCAGGAGATGCTTCAAAAAAGACTGCTTAAGCGAACAAAAGCCGTAGCAGTTATTCTTGGTATCGCAGCTATCATTAGTATCTTATTCTTCGTTTACGCCATTACTCAGAGTATAGAAGCAAATAAACAGGCTGAGGAAGCTAAAAAACAAACAAAAATTGCGTTAGAACAAAAGAATGAAGCTGATAAGCAGCGTGATGAGGCAAGAATTCAAACTAGGCTCGCAGAAGAGGCAAAGCAAGAGGCAATTATGCAAAGTCGCAGGGCTGAAGCCGCTTTAAAGCAAGCTGAATATGAAAAGGCAAGGGCAGAACAAAATTTATTAATTGCTGAACAGCAACGAGGTATAGCTAGTTCTGAAAGACAGGTGGCTTTGAATCAAAGAAATATAGCACAACTTGCTACAAAAGAGGCCAAGACGAATTATGAGTTAGCCAATAAACTGCTTTATCAGTCGGTTGCTCAATCAATGGCGGTTAAGTCATTAGATATAGAGGATAAAGATTTGAAGGGATTGTTAGCACAGCAGGCCAAGGTTTTCTACGATCAGTATGATGGTAGAAAGTATGATCAGTATATATATAATGGTTTGTACAATGCTATGGCAGACATTAAAGGCTCTAGCTATAATACGGTAAGTGGTCTGCATAGAAACTCTGTCCGCACTTTAGCTATCGCAAATAATGGCTCAAGGTTCTATTCTACAGGTACTCAAGGTAAAGTTGTTAGTTCATCTATAGAGAATAGAGAGGACAACGAAGTCATTGTAACTAATCAGTTCCCAAATAGAGTTTTAGATATTAGCAAGGACGATCAGTGGTTAGCCTTGGCTAGTGATTCATCTTTTGTCCAAGTACAGAATCTTTTCAATAACACCACTTCGAAAATATCAGGACATAGCGGCTTTGTAAATGATGTCCATTTTATGCCTGACAATATGACTTTCATCTCTTCAGGTAATGATCGTTCATTGAGAGTGAACAAAATCAATGGAATGACGAGTGAGTTACTATTGAATACAACTTCGGAGATCAAGAGCTTCGACATCAATAATTCAGGAAATTTACTTGTAGGAGGTAGTTTAGATGGTAGCTTATACTTGTATAATCTAAGAGATGTAACTGAAAAAATACTTACCAAGACCAGTGGTTCGCCAATACAATCTGTTGCTTTTAGTCCTGATGGTAAGCAGATAGTTTTTGGAGAAGAAAGTGGAACAATTAAACTTTATGACTTAGGTAGCAATTCAGTAATTAAAGAGCTTTCAGGTCAAAAGGGAAGAATTAGTACAGTATCTTTCAGCCCAGATGGCAAATTATTGGCTGCGGGTAGTTTTGATGGTTCAATATATATGTGGGCTTTAAGTGAAATCGATGAATTGCCTATAAAAATGACAGATAATGATGCTTATGTTTGGGATTTGGTTTTCACGCCAGATTCGGACTATATCATAGCTGGTTGTTCTGATGGTGATATCAGGTTTTGGCCTACTGACCCTAATATTATTTCAGAGTTGATGTGTAGTGAATTAAAAAGAAACCTTGACGAAGAAGAATGGAAGACATATGTAGGTAATGATATACCATACAGAAATACATGTCTCAACTTGTTGTTAAATGATTATTGATTTTTTATAGAGTGATTAGATTTGGTCTTATAGTCGGCTTATTATTAGGCATTATGAATCTAGCTTTTGCTCAGAGGTCCAATTGTGTAGAAACATTGAACCAGGCGCAGCAACAGTTTGACCAAGGACACCTATATTCAATTCCTTCTATCCTAAAGCCATGTATCGATAATGGATTTAATCCAACACAAAAAATTCAAGCCTATCTGATACTTACTCGAACTTATTTATTAATTGATGATCCTATCAGCGCTGAAGACAGTTATCTTAAGTTATTGTCTTTAGATCCTGAGTATCAAATAGATAGAGAAAATGATCCAGTTGATATAGTATACCTAGATGAAAAATTCACAACTACACCAATTTTTATATTATTCTTAAGACTAGGAATGAATGCTACCAATGCTTCAGAGATTGGTAATTATGGCGTTGACAATACGGAATTGAGTAATGAAAGCTATAATGCTGTTATAGGATTTAATATTGGAGGGGGTAGTGAATTAAACATCACTGACAATTTTAGCTTCGGGGTTGGAGTAGATTTTGCGTCAAAGGCGTATGAATATAAAAACACTTTGTTTGAAGGTGACTTGCAGACATTCACTGAAAGACAAACTTCGCTTGAAATTCCAATTTTCGTAAAATATAGAGCTCATTTTAATAAAGTTCATCCTTTCATTTATGGAGGTATTTCTTTTGAATATTTATTTTCTTCCAATGCAGAAGTGAATTTGATAGATAGATTTATCACAGGAGAAGGTGATATTACAGAGTTCACAATTTCCGGGCCAACAGAAAATCTTAACGATTTGAGGAATTCATTTAACAAAAACTTAATTGGAGGAATTGGACTAAATTATCGTATCGGTTATAGTTATATATTTGTTGATGCTAGATATTCTTTTGGAATGAACAATATTGTTAAGAGTAGCGATCAGTATACTAATCGCTCATTATTATATAATTATGCCTATGTCGATGATTTTAAAAGATTAAATACAGTCTCCATCTCATTTGGCTACATCAAACCTCTATATAAGCCTAGAAAAATAAAAAAGGGTGGTAATTTTATTAAAAGGATATTTAATTAGAATATGAAAGTTGTCTGGCTGCCTTTATTTTTTTTAATGCTGCTATTGGGTTGTGATACTGAAAGTAGTTTGGAGCCTTATTATGAACAATATTTTATCAAATACTACGGGTTAGAAGGGGATCAAAATGGGGTTGATATTATACTAAACGATGATAATACCTTTTTACTTCTTGGTTCAAGCTTACGGACGGATGGCAACAGTCAAATACAACTTACTAAGGCGGATGAGCTAGGCAATGAAATATGGAGTTATACCTATGGTGAATCGGCTAATGAATATGCTAAAAACTTTCTCATTGGACCATCTGGAAATATCTTTATTATTGCTACAGTTGAAGAGTCATTAGGAGGTAAGACCAATGGAAAATTATTTAAATTAAATAGTGAAGGGGCACTTTTAGATAGTGTTTATATTGGTGTCGATGGGTTTAATGATAACATTAACGGCATTACCTTAACTCAAAATCAGGATATTATTGTTGTTGGAAGTACAGAAAATGTTTTAGTCCCTGGAGGTTCTAATATATGGGATATTTTTTCAATAAGAATGACATTAGACTTAGTAGAGTTGCCACTTTTTTCTTGGCGAAGGTATTATGGTTATGATGAGGAAGATTTAGGAAGTCAAGTTTTTGAATATAGTAATGGTTCATTTGTGTTCTTTGGTACTTCGAATAGAGATAGACCTGATAATTCTCAACAAGATGGATTCAATATGTTTATTTTCCCGACAGATAATACGGGAATTGTTTCAGGAGAAGCAAAGTACTTTGGTACGCTCGATAACCAACGCGCTGAACAAATGATTAGGACATCAGATGGAGGTTTAGCTATGATTGGCACTTCAACTTCTTCTTCAGGAGATAATAGTATTTTTATTGCTAGAGTTAGAAGCAATAATGACTTTCTTAATTCATTTCAATTAAACACTGGTATTGAAGTAATAGGGCGATCAATTACTGAAAGTTCGGGTGACTATATTATATCAGGAACAAGTGATAATAATGGAGAGACAAACATATTCATAGCAAGTGTAAATAATTCAGGGGCTTTAAATTGGAGTCGTACTTTTGGAGGACCTAATATGGATTCGGCTGCAAAGGCTATTGTTTTGGCTGATGGTTCAATTGCTTTAATAGGAACCGTAGAGATTGAAAGTCAGACTAAAATGTGTTTGATTAAAACTAATAAATTGGGATTATTGGAGCCTTAACTTTTTAAAGGTTACTATTTTACCATTTTTAATATTTAATGTAGCTCATTAAAAGTGAGCATGTTGTGTATGGGTAAAACTTACTTTTCTAGAATTGTATTAGTTCTCATTGTTATGCTAGGATATTTTTCTAGTGTAAATAATGTTAATGCGCAATGTACAATATCAGGTATTGATCCATCGGGTTATTGCGACACTGATGCTGCTATACCAGTAATAACTTCACCCATAGGAGGAAGTTTGTCAGGACCGGGGGTAATTGGAGCTAACTTTGACCCTAGTTCAGCCGGGCCAGGAACACATACTTTATCTTATTTTTCATATGAAGTTGTGAATAACTCAGTTGGTTATTCTCCAGTCACTTTTATCTCTCCTACGGACATCACTAGTTCTTTTGTTACAGACAATTTTGGTGTTAGTGCGCCTTTGGGCTTTTCGTTTGAGTTCTTTCAAAACACCTATTCTGCCATATTTATATCCTCTAATGGGTATTTGAGCTTTAGTGGGTCTGATATTGTAGATTCTGGACCTGATAATTTACCTACAGGTAATCTACCTGATAATATTATTGCTTTTGCCTGGGATGACTTAGATCCAACTCAAGGAGGAACAATTAGAATTGAAACGTTGGGTTCTGCTCCAAACAGAAGGTTTGTAGTTGAATTTGCTGGTATTGAGCATGATGGTGAAATTGATTATGTTGACATGCAGGTCATACTGTATGAAGGAACCAATGTCATTGAAATGCATACAGATCATGTAGATCCCGAACCTTCAGGTGGCCAACTTATGACTCAGGGTATTGAAAATTTAGGCGGCACATCTGCATTTGTTGTACCAGGTAGAAATCAAGCTACTTATACCATCAGTTCGGCAGATTTTGTTTCATTTACACCTTGCAGTACAACCGAAGATGTAGTTGTTTATAAAGATCCAAATTTAAGCTATGGAGTGACTGCAGTGCCAAATACCATATGCTCAGGTGAATCTACAGTAATTAACTTGGATGACTCAGAAATTGGCATTGACTATCAATTACAAAATGTGGCCGGATCCATTGATATTGGATCATCAATTTCAGGGACGGGTAGTGCTATCAATTTTCCAACAGGCACTTTAGCAGCAACCACTACTTTTCAAATAGTTGCCAGCCAAGGGACGCCATGTGAGGCTGTTTTTGTCACTCAACCTACAGTAACAGTGACTACAGGTTTTACAGCATCGCTAGTCAGTTCAGCTTCTTCTGATACTAGTTGTGATGGTGAATCAGTTACCTTCACGGCATCATATGGTGGTACACCAACTCTACCTGTAACTTATGAGTTCTTTGTTAATGCAGGGTCTGTTCAAGGTCCTAGTGCTGATGACACGTATGATCTTACTTCATTAAATGATGGTGATGAAATATATGCAATAGCCTACGAAACTGGAACATGTACGGCTACAACTAGTACTATAACTCAAAGTGTTATTCCTATTCCTTCAAATGGCCTTTCAGTTGTACCTAGTAATTCAACAATATGTATTGGTGAAACAGCCGAAATAACTGTTGAATCAAGTCAGCTAAGTGTTAACTATCAGTTACAGGATAACTCAGATAATAGTCCTCTTAGCGCTGCCATCTTGGGAACAGGTGCTGATTTAGTTATTACTAGTAATGTTTTAACTGCTGACGTGACCATTAAGGTTGTTGCTTCAAGTACTTTAACTACGAACTGTGATGTAGACATTTCCGATACGGAGTTAATCACAGTTCTTAATCTCACACCAGACGCCTATGAGGTAGATGGAACGACAAGTTTTGATGTATGTGGCAGTT
>CAYGNU010000008.1:12955-17446 GCA_964351175.1 uncultured Roseivirgaceae bacterium
CTTAAGATGGACTATCAATAATGGCAGCTGCACACCAACAACAGATGATGTAGTATTAAGAAATGATGCATTGCCAACACCAGACGCCTATGAGGTAGATGGAACGACAAGTTTTGATGTATGTGGCAGTTTAAATTATACGAGTAATGCTTTAGCAGCTACAGGCACGGGAAGCTGGAGTAAGGTAAGCGGGCCAGCCGGAGCATTGGGCTTCAGTGTGAATGTAAATGCCCCAGATCAGGTAATCACCGTACCGGCTTATGGTACATATGTATTACGCTGGACCGACACGAATTTAACCTGTAGTGCCAGTGATGATATTACTGTCAATTTTTATCAGAGCCCAACTGTAGCAGCAGCAGGTTCAGATATTTTCCAATGTAACAATAGCAGTTTTACTTTAAGTGGTAATAGTGCGATATCAGGTACAGGGGCATGGATCGAGGTAGGAGGCCCAACGGCAGGATTAGTGATTACTGATCCTAGCAATGCTACAACAACAGTAACAGGATTAACAGCAGGCAATACAGTAACCTTAAGATGGACTATCAATAATGGCAGCTGCACACCAACAACAGATGATGTAGTAATTAGCAATAATACTACTCCGGTAGCACCAACGGTTACAAACCAAACTCAAGTTGTTTGCCAAGATGAAGGGTTTATTACTCCAACTGCAACCGGTACTAACCTTAAATGGTACAGTGATGCAAGTTTGACTACTCAATTAACTATATCAAGTCCTGCCAACCCCACTGCTGCGGAATTAGGTTTTGACGATAGTTTACCTGCATTAATTACTGTTTATGCTACACAATCTACAGGCGTTTGTGAGAGTGTAGGTACTCCAGTAAGCCTTACTGTAAATTCTATACCTTCAACAATTTTGGTTTTAAATTACAGCGCTACAACAGTTTGTAGTGGAGAATCAGTTTCTCTAACAGTTCAGAATAGTGAGACAGGTGTAAATTATCAGCTTTTCAATGGCCTTAACAACCCAATAAGTAGCATAGTAGGTGGTACTGGTAATGATGTAATACTTGTGACAAATGCGTTAACAGTTAATCCTTCCACTATCAAATTAAGAGCTACAAATACTATAACATTATGTAATGATGAATTCCCATCTCAAGTAATTACCGTTAACTCAATTCCAGCCACGCCAATTATTAGTTCTAGTGGAAGTAACGTATGTGATGGTGCTAATCCTGATGTAGTGTTAATGAGTAATTTGGCGCCCGCAGGTGGTACATATAGGTGGTATAAAAGTGGTGTATTTACAGGTATATCGACTCAATCAATAAATATTAATGATCCAGTAGGTAGTGGTGATTACACAGTAATGGTTACTAATGGTACAACTACTTGTTCAAGTTTAATGAGTGCCGTAGAAACAGTTTTGATAGATAATTTACCTACTGCGTCAAATGCTGGTTCAGATATCGAGCAATGCAATAATGGGACATTTGCTTTGAGTGGCAATAACCCAATAGTTGGAACAGGTTCTTGGAGTGAAGTAGGAGGGCCAACTGGAATAACAATAACTAACCCTAGCCTCTTTAATACTTCTGTAACCGACTTGCCTGCTGGAACTTCAGCTACATTAAGATGGACCATAACTAATGGAATTTGCCAGATTACCGATGATGTTTTAATCACCAATGTACTCGACCCGAATGTTACAGCACCTTCCAATCAGGAATTATGTGCGAATGAAATAACAACTCCAATTGCTTTTGCCGGTAATTCAACAAATTACACTTGGACAAATGATCAACCTTCAATTGGATTACCTGCAAGTGGTACCGGAAATATTGCGGCATTCACAGCACTGAATTCTACTGGAATTCCTATTGTAGCTACTATAAGTGTTATTCCTAGTATAGGAGGATGTTCCGGCATAGCGCAAAATTTCACGATTACTGTAAATCCAGTTCCGAGCATCAGCGCTATCAGCAATATCTCAACTGGCACGGGAGTTACAGTTGGTCCTATTGCCTTGGTTACCAATACTGGTGGCAGTGAAACGTTTTCTTGGTCTGGGGGCTTAGATGTAGGTTTAGCGGATGATCCTGGAAGTATTGTAACTGAGATTCCTTCTTTTGTAACAACTAATGCAGGCACCACGACTATTTCAAGAACAATAAGCGTGGTTGCAGAAAAAGATGGTTGTATAGGCCTTTCTAGGGATTTTAATGTTACAATTTTCCCTATCCCTGGCGCTGTAGCTGGCGATCAAGTAATTTGTAGTGGCGGCACTACAAGTGTGTTAATTACGGGAACTGTCTCCGGAACAACATTTAGTTGGACTATAAAATCAACTTCAGGAACTGTTTCTGGCCAAGCTGCAGGTTCAGGTAATTTAATAGCTCAGACTTTGACAAGCTCAGATAATGCTACTGTTGTTTACGAAATCACGCCAAGGGCCAATGGAATTGATGGACCTCCAATTGAAATTACAGTCAGTGTTGAACCTCTGCCAGTTGGTAACAGTGTAACAACAGCAGCTTTTTGTTCTGGAACTATTTTGAATATTAATCCAACGTCAAATTTGGCTGGAACTACTTATACTTGGACAGGTAATAATGGCAGTGGTGGTAGTGGTGTAATCACGGATGCTCCTTTGAATAATTCAACAAGTCCAATAACGGTTACTTATACTGTTATTCCAAGAAGTTCGGGCTCCTTAAACTGTATTGGTTTGCCATTTACAATAGATGTGCCCGTTGACCCTATACCAACTATTACTAACGCAGTATTATCTGACACCTTTTGTGGTTCAGGTACAGCTAGTTTCAATCCTAATATTAATGTCGCAGGATCTACTTATAGTTGGAGTGCTACAGTATTAACTGGTTCTGTATCTGGTGTTACATTGTCTACAGTAAATAATAGTCCAGTTAATGAATTATTGACTAATTCAACTTCAACTCAAGCTACAGTTAGATATAGAATAACGCCAACCGGTCCTACAACTAGTACTTGTATTGGCAATTTTGTTGATTACTTGGTGACTGTCAATCCTGTGCCTACCGCTGATGCTGCAAATCAACAAATTTGCAGCGGCAGTTCTTCAAATATGGTTTTATTAAACCCAAATGGAGTGGCAGGTACAACCTTTAATTGGACTATTGGTTCCGTTGTAGGTACAGTTACAGGACAATCTGCGGGTTCTGGAACAGTAGTCAGCCAAGCACTTACAAGTGCAAATGGTGGTACGGTTGAATATATAATAACACCAATTTCAAATGGATGTGCAGGTTCTCCAATTAGTAGAACAGTACAAGTTAATCCAATTCCAAATGGAAGTAATGTGCCAGTCGGTACATACTCAGTTTGCTCAGGAGATTTAATTAATATAGATCCTGATACTCACTTAGTTCAAGGAACGGTAGGTGTTTACTTTTGGACTGGCAGTAATGGAAGTGGATCTACTGGTAACATTATCGATACACCAATAAACACCACTTCTTCACAGATAGTTGTAACATATACAGCCGTACCTGTTGGTCCAAGTCCAACTAATTGCTTTGGACCTAATTTTACAATTGATGTTACTGTTGATCCAGAACCGTTAGGTACTGATGATACTCAAATTGTTTGTAGTGATTCTGGTCCTTTAGGTTATGATCTTCAGGATAATATAGATTTGAATAATGCAGTACTAAGTACTTTTTCATGGTCTGCAGCTCTTAATCCAAATGTTAATGGCGCAACCACATCAACTTCTACTGATCTAGTCATAAATGATAATTTAACTAATTATACTACTTCAGATCAAATAGTAGAGTATACAATTACTCCAATTAATGGTGGTTGTACTGGTGATAATTTCAAATTAAGAGTAACAGTAAGACCTGAACCAGTTGGTAGTCCAATTTCAAGTACAGTATGTAGCGATGAAGTATTAGGCAGTGGTTTCGCTTTAAGTACATTAGGCAGTAGTGTAAGTGCTAATAGTTATGCAATAGCTACTAATTCGAATGGCTTAACCCAGACTGCTGGCACAGCAAGTGCGGGATCTGGTAAGGGTGCTAATGAATTAATTGATGATGCATGGAGAAATGAGACAGGAGTTTCTGTAGACGTTGTTTATACGATTACTCCAATCAGCAGTGCTGGATGTACAGGATCAGATTTCACAGTAACAGTTACTGTAGCTCCAGAACCAGTAGTATCTACCGGCCTAACTGGAACTATTTGTTCAGGTATAGCAACAGGTATTGTGTTACCAACGATCGGAGACAATGGTCTAGCAATAGATAATTATGCCATTAGTGCAGTAGTGGGGTCAGGTTTAATTGGCACGCCAAGTACTACTATTTTAACATCGGATGGGACATTTATTAGTGGAGATGTATTTACCAACTCAACGAATAATAGTATTAATGTGGTTTATACTATTACACCAATCAGTGCAGGATGTGAAGGCAGTACATTTACCACAACAGTAACCGTTAATCCAAACCCGGTATTAACGATTACTAACAA
>CAYGNU010000008.1:17546-27142 GCA_964351175.1 uncultured Roseivirgaceae bacterium
CTTATAGCTTTAGCGTGAGTGTGGATGGTTGTCCAGATGACGTAGCCCCATTTACCACAACAGTAACCGTTAATCCAAACCCGGTATTAACGATTACTAACAATACAACAGAGATATGCAGTGGAGATGCGATTGATATAGATTTAAACAGTACAACGACAAACCATCAGATCAACCTGATAGGCGTTACATATGGAGCGGTAACTGGCGGAACAGCAGCAGGCCCGTATACGGATGGTGCGAACTTGAGCGATGTATTGGACAATGCGACAACAGATCCGATTACGGTAACGTATGAATTCCAGATAGTGACAACAGATGGTTGCCCAGTGGCCCCAGTAAGTCAGTTCACAAGTGTAGTGGTGAATCCATTACCAACGATGAGCATCACGAACACGACAACGACAATCTGTAGTAATGGAACAACGAGTATCACATTAAATAGTCCAACTACTTCAGGCGTTATCCGCTTAGATGCCGTAACCGGCACAGCGGGAGTAACAGGCTTTACGACAGCAGGAGTGACCTTTGCAGATGGCGCAGTGATCAGTGATGTATTGGTGAATAATACTATAAGTCCAGTAACACTTACTTATAGCTTTAGCGTGAGTGTGGATGGTTGTCCAGATGACGTAGCCCCATTTACTACGACAGTAACAGTTAATCCAAACCCAGTATTAACGATTACAAATAATTTAAATGAAATATGTAGTGGAGAACAAGTAAGTATAGACCTAAACAGTCCAACGGACAATGCAACTATTAATCTTATAAGTGTTAATTATGGTCTAGCATCTGGAACATTAACTCCCGGAAGCTATAGCAATGGATCAAATATTAATGAGGTATTATTGAATAATACAACAACACCAGTTGATGTTGTTTATGAGTTTAACGTTACTACCACTGATGGCTGTCCGTTATCAACTACAAGTCAGTTTGTAACTGTTAAGGTTAGTCCTGAACCTACTTTTATAATAACTAATAATGCTCCAGTTATTTGTAGTGGTGAATCAGCGGATATTGATATTACTTCAACAACAACAGGAGCTGTAATTGAAATAATTAATGTCACAGCTTCCTCTGTACAAATTCAAGGTGTTCAGCCAGTTGGAGCTACATTTTTGAATGGAGCAAAAATTTCTAATACACTGTCACATCCACTTAATACGGTAGAAAGTGTTATTTATGAATTTATTGTAACGGTTAATGGATGTGTAAACCCTACAACTGAAATAAGAACAATAACCATTAATCCTATTCCAAATATTGCAACATCTGTAAATGCGCAGACTATTTGTGATGGGGAAATGACAAACATAGTATTGACTAATCCAAACAATGTTGCAAATACAAACTATACATGGACCGTTGTGACATCTTCTCCAAGTATTGGAAACGCAACAGGTGGATCAGGTGGGCCAACCAGCGCTATTATTTCACAGACACTCACTAATTCTTCAAATACACCAGAAACAGCTACCTATAATATTATACCTGCTGCTAATGGTTGTCCTGGATTATCAAAGACAATAATTGTTACTGTTAACCCTACACCTACAATAGCAACAACTGGAGACGAAATACTCTGTTCTGGTGAATCGACAAACATTGTATTATCGAACCCTAATAGTGTAGCAGGTACAAGTTTCAGTTGGACTGTAATTAGTAATATTAATTCAGTTTCAGGAGCCTCACCTGGTTCAGGAACATCAATTAATCAGGCCCTATTTGTTAATAGTAATTCGCCAGCTGGATCTGTTACTTATAGAGTTACTCCAAGTGCCAATAATTGTGATGGAGTGTTTCAAGACATTACTGTTACTGTAAATCCTCTTCCTGTGGTTTTTGCTGGATTTAATTATGAAGTATGTGAAGATGTAGGTACACTTAATTTAACCGCTTCCATAACAGGTTCAGCAACTTCTGGAACATGGTCTGGAGGAAATAACCCTTCAGGGTTTAGTAATAACCCTGTATCAAATGGTGAAGTAATCACCTACGCATTTAATCAAGCTGATATCGATGCAGGTTCTGTAATATTTACTTTAACAACAGATGACCCTGATGGAACAGGTCCTTGTAGCGTGGTATTAGATCAAATAGAGGTCACTATTAACCTTCTACCAGTTGTGTCATTCAACGGTTTTCCTGGAAGTGGTGAAGTAGCAGAAAATGATCCAGTAATTCCATTATTTGGGTCTCCTGCTGGCGGTGTTTTCTCTGGTGATGGCATCTCTGGTAATTCATTTAATCCAGCCGGGGGTAATGTAGGAGTTGACAATTTTGTAACGTACACTTATACAAACCCTTCAACAGGTTGTACCAACTCAGATACCCAATCTATATTTGTAAACGGAAAACCACCAATTGAATTAGGTAATGATGATGTTCAAATTTGTTTGTCAGCTGACCCTGAGTTACTCATTGCAAATCCTTCTGGTGGAATTTGGACCGGAACGGGGGTAGCTAATGTTGGCGGTTCAGTTTATGAGTTTAGACCAGCTACAGCGGGTGCTGGTACTCATGTTCTTACCTATACATTTACTGATTCAAACAATGCTTCTAATAGTGCAGATTTAACTTATGAGGTTTTTCCTGTTCCTGATGTTGATTTTGAACCTGTCAACTTGTGTTTTGATTCTCCAATTCAGTTTAATGATTTATCAACTATTGATCAATCTATTGTTGCCACGGATATTATTGGTTGGAATTGGCAGTTTTTTGATGCCAATGACAATATAATCGGTGCTTCTAATCAACAGAATCCATCAATAATATTTAATACCCCGGGTGATAAAAGAATTGTTCTTGAGGTAATATCAAAATCTGGCACTTTTGAATGCTCAGCTATCGATGAAAAGATCATTACAATCGGGTCTGTTCCTGACACAAGATTTGTTTGGCAGAGCGTGTGTAATGGTGATTTTACCGCTTTTAATGATGATACGATTCTTGACATCGGTTCAATAGTTAATTATCAGTGGGATTTTGGTGATGGAAATGTTATTTCAGGTGCAGGTGGTTCAAGTGCTGTGATATCACACACAGATGGTTCTGAGACAATAGGCACATTCATGGAGCCTCAGCATAAGTACAACTCAGTAGGTGGTTATGATGTGACACTTACGGTGAATACTGGAGAGGGTTGTGTCAAGTCTTACACACAAAATATTGATATTTTGCCTCAAACTGAAATTACTGATTTTCCATACACTGCCAATTTTGATAATGATGACGCTAATTGGGCGGAAGAAGTAAGGTTGGTAAGAGATACAAGCCTGGTAAGTGATAATAGTTGGTTGTATTCTAATATAGGAAATGGGGATATACAACCAAAATATGCGGGCGATGGTTTCTGGTGGACGGGAGCTAACAACGGAGCTTATTTTAATGATGAACAAAGTTGGGTAAATGGGCCATGCTTTGATTTCTCAGCTATTGAAAAACCTATGATAAGTATGAAAATTATATCTAATACTGATCAAGGTTTTGACGGTGTAGTATTACAAAGCTCAATTGATGGTGGGATGAGTTGGGATAATATTGGTTTGCTCGCTGAAGATGGAGGTATCAATTGGTACAACTCAAATGTTATCTCTGCTAAACCAGGGAATCAACCCTTAGGTTTTGGTTGGACAGGGAACTTAGTCAATGGAGATGCACAATCTAACTGGATTGAGGTTAAACATAATTTGAATTCCCTTAAAGGTCAATCAAACGTGTTACTTAGAGTTGCTTTTGGCAGTAATGCAGATAACTCATCAGCTCTAGAAGGGTTTGCATTTGATGATGTTTATGTAGGTGAAAAGAATCGTCTAGTTCTAGTAGAGCATTTCACAGATTCAGAAAGAACCATAAGTAGGTCTGCGGATGAGTACTTAAATTCTTTGAGTGAACAACAGATATCATCAAACTTAGGAGCAACAGATTTTACAACCTTGGAGTATCATATTAACGAATCTGGAAGTGATGTATTCAATGAAGATAACCCAGAAGACCCGAGTTCAAGATCATTATACTACGGTATTTCTCAAGCTCCAGGAACAGTGATGGATGGTAATCAATTTAATGGCAATCCATTTGACTTAACTACTAAGGAAATTGATATTAGATCACTTCAGGATGCTTTATTTGACATTAGAATTGATACCATTTCTACTTCGCAGGATGTACTATCAGTAGCTGTAGAATTTGAGGCGAAAGATGTATTAAATTCTGTAGTTACATTACAGATTGCTGTTGTAGAAACTGAGATAACTGACAATGGTGAAATATATTATAATGTATTGAAAAAGCTGCTTCTTGGAAGCGAGGGTAGAACTGTAAATAATTCTTGGTCCGAAGGACAGATAGAAACTATTACTTATGATTGGGAGATTGATGTTGAGGTTTACAATCCTGATAAGCTATCTATAATTGCTTTTGTTCAAGATAAAATTACTCGAGAAATATATGGGGCGGCTAAAATTAAAGGGCAAGTGCAAGATGAGTCTACCATTACAAGTATAAGCCAAGATGTATTGGATCAAGCAAAACAAATTTTAGTATATCCAAATCCTGCAAACGGTCAAGTCAATTTTCAATTACAAGAATACGCTTTGGATAATTATTCCTGGAAGATTGTTGATCAAAGAGGAGTGTCTATATTGCTAGGCGATTTAGAATTTAATGCACTAGGCTTACACACTGTAGACATAAGTCAGATTCCTAATGGAGTATACTATGCTATAATTGAGTCTGCTGGTAAGCCTATTGTCTATAGAAAACTAGCAATACTCAATCGTCAATAAAAAAATGAGTCAAAAGATAAAAAATGGATAGTCTTTAACACTATCCATTTTTAGAACTAGTCATTTTGTCCCTTTTTATTAGTATATATCAAGTGAAAGCCAACTTGCAAGAATCATTTATATTAAAAATAGGAGATTCTTGATGTTTACTCCATGGCGGAATTCATATTTCAATGCGACTATTGAAATTTCTTATCAAGAGCATCCCTTAATTCAATTAGTGCCTTTTGAGAAAGTGATGAGAGCTCATTGATTTTGTTAGGAATCTGATCTGTACCTGTTTTTTCCTTAGCAGACTCTTCGATTTTTTTAATCAGACTCTTTGCCTTTTCTAAACCCACAAATGTAATAGACGGCTTAAGCTTGTGGGCTAGTTTACTTACCTGTTCCCAATCGGAATGGTCTGATGCTTTTTGTAGCTCATTCATTGCTACTGGAGTGTTTGTAATGAATGCTTGTACCATATCATTCATAAAATTCAGATCTCCATCACATACACTTCTTAGGTAAGTCAAGTTGGTGATTTTATCTATATTTCTAATCTCTTTTTTAGCTAATTCATTATTTTTCTTTTCTACACCAATATACTTGGTTATAATCTTAAATAGTGCTTCTGGGTGAAACGGCTTGGAAAGATAATCGTTCATCCCTACAGCTTTACATTTATCAATATCGCCCTTTATTGCGTTAGCCGTTAAGGCTATAATAGGAATTTTACTCTTTGATTCGTCTGATAATTTCCTGACTGTCCTAGTCGCTTCATAGCCATCCATTATTGGCATTTGAACGTCCATTAAAATGATATCGTAATTATCGCTTTTTAGTTTCTCCACTCCTATAAAACCATTTTCAGCACCATCAACAATACAATTCCATTTTTTCAGAATGTTAATAGCATATAATCTATTGATATCATTATCCTCTATTAAAAGGACTTTTAGGTCTTTAAGGGAATGTTTTAAGGTTTTGCTAAACTCTTTGGATGATTTCGGGTCAACCAAATCTGATGTTTCACCTTGCTCGTAAGGTACTACAAATGTGAATACTGTTCCTTGGTTTTCTTGGCTTTCAACATGTATGCTACCATTCTGAAGTTCAATTAGCTCTTTGACGATTGTTAATCCTAAACCTGTACCTCCATATCTTCTAGTTACGCTGGCATCAGCTTGGGTAAAGCTATCAAAAATATGATGTATTTTTTGGTCAGGGATACCCACACCGGTATCACTAACTCTAAATTGTATGTACTTTAAGTTGCTTTTGGTTTTAAGCAACTTTACATCAATTCTAATTTCTCCGATATGTGTAAACTTGACAGCATTGCTTATAAGATTGATTAAAACTTGATTTAGTCTTGCTGGATCACCTATAAGAACAGTGTCTGCTTCAGGTTCAATACTATAGTTAAGTTCAATACCCTTTTCTTTAGATTGATATAAAAAGGTGTCTAATACAGCACTGAGTTGATATCGAATATTAAAACCTATTTTTTCAAACTTGAGTTTACCAGATTCAATAACTGATAAGTCAAGAATATCATTAATAATAACTTTTAGGCTTTCTGTCGAGTTTTTTATGGCATTTAAGTATTGCTGCTTATCATCTTCACTATTAGTTTCTGATAAAAGGTTGACCATACCTGAAATCCCATTGATTGGAGTTCTGATTTCATGACTCATATTAGCTAAAAACTGTTCTTTAGCTTTTTGTGCTCTTAATAACTCTTCAGCATCTTTTTTTCGTTGCGTTATATCTCTACAATCTAATATAAGCCCCTCCACACCACCTTTATGCTTCAGGTTAATAGAATTGAATTCTAGGTATCTAAACGAGTTGTTTTTGCAGAGGAATCGAAATTCAATACTTTCATCATAAGGCTTTGAAATACTCTTTTTAAATTCGCCTTTGAATGCTTTTAGAGTGCTAGGCTTAATGAAGTCAAAGAAATTTTTAGATATTAAACTGTCAGGGGCGTGTCCTAAAGTTTCTTCTACTGAAGGATTATGATAAAGTATATTGCCTTTGTAATCAACAATGAAAATAATATCTGAACCATCTTCTACTACAGCTTTGTAAAACAAACCCTGATTTACGTAGTCATGTAAATTTTTAATAGCCATTACTCACCAGTTTCCTCCATTTCTTTTAGATACCGGTAGATAGTTGACTTACCAATATCTAATTTTTCAGCCACTTTCAACACATTGTTATCATACTTATCTAGAAAGTAGTTAATTATCTTGAAGGTGTAATCTTTTAGACTCATTTCTTCAAAAAGGAAGTTGGATTCTTTTGATATGCTGTTAAATGAAATGTCTTCAGATAGTATTTCTGACCCATTAGCCATTACTGCAGACAATTCAATAATCGATTTAAGTTCTCTGATATTGCCAGGAAAAGGGTATTTTAAAAGGGTGTTTTGTGCCTCTGCGCTAAGTTGTAATACGGGTAAATCATTTTCCTTTGCAAACTCTTGTAAAAAGAATTTAGCCAATAAAATGATATCGCGATCTCTTTCACGTAAGGGTGGGAGGTGTATTGGCAAACCTAACAATCTATAATAAAGATCTTCCCTGAAGTTGCCACTTTTAACTTCTTCTCCCAAATCTCTATGGGTAGCCACTATTAGTCTGAAATCAAGAGAAATCACTTCATTGCCACCAATACGGGTTATTTCTCTTTCCTGTATGGCTCTTAGCAATTTCGCTTGAAGATTAAGGTCCATCTCTCCAATCTCATCAAGAAATAAAGTTCCTCCGTTCGACTCTTCAAATTTGCCTATTTTGCGAGTGTTAGCTCCAGTAAAAGCTCCCTTTTCATATCCAAAAAGCTCGCTCTCTATTAGATCTTTTGGAATAGCTGCGATATTCACTGCTACTAGAGGCTTTTTCTTTCTCTTAGAATTGTAGTGAATGGCCTTTGCAGCTAATTCTTTACCGGTACCAGTTTCTCCAGTAACTGAAACTGTAATATTTGTTTTTACCGCCTTTTCTAATAAAGAAAACACTTTTTTTAATGCCGCACTATTTCCAATAATGCTAGAACCAAATTCATATTTCTCAGAGATTTCCTGTTTTAGATAGTCAATTTCTTTTGTTAAGGAAATGTTTTTGCGTGCATGGTTGATGGCATTTAAAAGCCTGTCTTTAGTTTCTTCATCTTTGATGATATAATCATATGCGCCTGATTTTAAAAGTTCAACAGCTGTTCCAATTTTCTCTTGTGCTGAAATGATAATTACAGGCACGTTGGGGTCAAAGTCCTTGATAGCCCTTAATACCTTTTCTCCCTCCATATCAGGAAGGGTATAATCTAGTGTTATAATATTTGGTTTTTCATGAAGCTTATCTAAAAAACTCTTAGCATTATTAAAGCTAGTTACCTCAAAATCAGGATTCAGGCTTAAAACATATTGTAAAAACTTTGTGTACGTTGAATCATCCTCAACTACAAAAATTTTTACCGGTTCATTGTCATACATACGCGTATCATTCAATATATATAGAAATATAATACACTAATATTCAAAAAAGAACCTTGTGGCTAATTAATTGACTAGAAAATAATTAGAAGCAAAATCAGATTACTTTTTAAATAACATTTTCACATTTTAGTAATTTAATGTCTAAATTTAAATCGAATTAATTTTAAACTTTTTGAATATGATAGCGGAATTCAATGCCTTAAATAATGAGGAAATTGAAACAATGTTGGCAGTGCCTATATTGGTGACAATACTTATAGCTGGAGCGGATGGGCAGATTGATAAGTCTGAAGTGAGAGAAGCAATAAGTCTTGCTAAATTAAAACAGAAAAAAGCAAGACCTGACTTAATAGACTACTATCGTGAGGTAGGTACGGATTTCGAAGATAAACTCAAAGTTATGATTCAGCAATTTCCTGGTGATGCTCAGGAAAGAAACCCATTGATAATCGAAGAACTTTCAAAGTTGAATTCTATATTACCGAAATTGGGTGATAATTTTGCTATTGAGTTTTATGCTAGTATTAAAGACTTAGCAAAGAAGATAGCAGAATCATCAGGAGGCATATTGGGTTATATGGCAGTTGGATACGAAGAGTCAAAGTTGATTGAACTTAAAATGATCAATAATCCGTCTAAATAACATTTAGACTATAACTATGTCATCAAAGCGAACGCTTATTGGAAGTTCAATAGTTCCGATAAGGTTCGCTTTTTTTATGTGGCTCATTTTCGTACTAGAATTTTCCTATGGTGTATCTATTTCCAATTTTGGAATTTTACCTAGAGAACCGATTGGTTTGATTGGAATAATTACTGCGCCCTTCATACATGCAGGGCCTGCTCATCTAATTTCTAATACTGTTCCACTGTTATTTTTAGGTATTACTCTGTTCTACTATTATCCATCAATAGCTAATAGGGTATTCTATTCCTGTTATTTTCTAACTAATATTCTTGTTTGGCTCATTGCAAGACCAAGTAATCATATTGGAGCGAGCGGGTTAATTTATGGTTTAGCATCATTTATTATTTTCTTTGGATTGTTCAGGCGTGACATAAAATCGCTATTCCTCTCAGCAATAGTTTTAGTAATGTATGGCTACATATTTTATGGAGTATTACCAAATAACCCTAGAGTATCGTGGGAGTCTCACTTGATGGGGGCGATTGTGGGGTTAATTTTGGCCTGGAAGTATTATGACAAACGTGCAGTCTATAAATAGAAAAAGGCCTCCACAGAGGCCTTTTTCTATTTATAATCTTGTCCCGTCCTGAAATAAGTTGACACAAAATTGACTTATTATGAAAAAGGGGAT
>CAYGNU010000009.1:0-27042 GCA_964351175.1 uncultured Roseivirgaceae bacterium
GCTCAGGAAACGGATTTCTTTCGAGGTGTTGCGGCTACTTATGGAGAAAAGGTTCAACTAACAGCCTTTTATTCTGATCGACCAAGAACCGCATCGATAATTGAAGGTGATACAACCCGATTCCCATCTTCGGGGGGATTTCATCGAACTCAATCAGAAATAGATCGGAGAAATAATATCGATCAAAGGACAATTGGTGCAAGAGTAAAAGCGGATACTCCCATTGGTTTAATAGGTCTAACGGGTTACACAACTGAATTCAGTTCTTACATTGGAAAAGGGACATCATTAAGTGAATTATATGCATTTGAAGGAAATTCAAATTCAGTATTAGGAATAGATTACCGAGGCTTAGTTGGAAGCTCACTAGTTTTTGGAGAACTTGCCCGAAGTGAAAATGGAGGAATTGGCGGAGTGGCAGGAGTTGAAGCTCCTGTTGGGTTCAGAACCGATTTAGCGTTGCTTTATCGAAATTATCAGAAAGACTTCCAATCCTTTTTGGGTACCGGATTTGGGGAAACATCAGGAGATCCAAATAACGAATCCGGTTTTTATGTGGGAGTGAAGCACCGATTCTTAAACGGGTATTCAGTTAGTGGATATGTGGATCAATATAATTTTGAAGCACCCAGATCAGGTACAACTCAATCTACCCAAGGCTATGATGTTCTTGGTTTGGTTGAAGGTAGTTTAACACGCAATCTGGATGCATATTTGTTGATAAGAAACGAAATCAAAGATGACGAATATACGATTCGAAATGAATCGGGAAGAGAAGAGCGAATCCTTGGAAAAGAGAAAAGAGCGAGTGTTCGCCTACAAACTGAATATCAGGTGAGCAGAAAAGTACGGTTACGTTCCAGAGGAGAATTTGTGCGCTATCAAAGTCCGGGAGAAGATTGGGAATCAGGGTTTTTAGTCTATCAGGATTTAAGACTTCAACTTTCGCGAAAACTCCAGTTAGATACTCGCGTTACTATTTTTGATACAGATAGTTTTAATACCCGAGTCTACCAGTTTGAAAGTGATTTGCTGTACGTACTTTCAAATGTGGCGCTAAGCGATCGTGGGGAAAAGGTCTATGCCGTAATTAAATATGAAGCCAATGAGTTTCTTCAATTCTGGCTAAAGTATTCGGTTACTACCGTAGAAGACGCTCAAACGCTAAGCAGTGGACTTGGAGAGATTGAAGGAAATAAAAAAAGTTTTCTGGGAGTTCAAGCCAGAATTTATATTCGATGATTTTCAATTCGGTTAAAGCTTTAGTTTATAAAAAGACTAATTATGTAACTTATTAAAATGAATAGTTTAATTTTTTAGGATGATTCGGCAAGTAAAAGAATTAGCAAAAGACGCAGGTATTAAAATTCTTGAGTTCTATAAAGAGAGTATAGAAGTAAGCTTTAAAGATGATAATTCACCACTTACCAAAGCTGATTTAGCTGCTCATCACATTATAGTTGATGGTCTAAAAAAACTTACTCCCAATATTCCCATCATTTCAGAAGAATCCAGAGTTCCAGAGTATTCAGTTAGAAAAAGCTGGTCTAAATTTTGGATTGTGGATCCACTAGATGGAACCAAGGAATTCATTAAAAAAAATGGCGAGTTCACAGTCAATATTGCTCTAATTGAAAAGGGAGAACCTATTCTGGGGGTAGTTTATATTCCTGCTATTGACATACTTTACTATGCTCAAAAAGGTAAAGGAGCTTTTAAACAGAATGAGACTGAATCCCAGACTAGAATATTTTCAAAGCGAGCAGATAGAACTAAGCCTTTACGTTTAATTGAAAGTCGTTCCCATGGTTCTATGGAACTTGAAGAATATTTAAAGAAGGAGAACTTAAATGTGGTTAAGAGGGTAAAGTCTGGCAGTTCCCTGAAAATATGTTTGGTAGCAGAAGGTGAAGCAGATTTTTATCCAAGATTTACACCAACTATGGAATGGGATGTTGCTGCTGGCGACTGTATCTATCGAAACTCAGCAAAAGAAGGGACTCATCCTTCCGAGCTAAAATACAACAAAGAAAATCTGCTAAATAGCTCATTCGTATTAGGGTTTTAAACTGAAACCAAAAAAGCCATCCCAAAAAGAGATGGCTTCTAATTACCAAATTTAAGAAAAGCTTAAGAATTAACTATCCTGATAATAATCACTATACGTGCGTTTGTAGTACGCATAATTGGTATAATAATCTGTACTCTTCTTAGGGTCGAAAGCATTCAGTACAATCCCCAAGACATCCGCATTTAAATGATGTAAACCATCAAGAGTAAAGGTGAGTTCTCTTTTTGTAGTTACATTAAATCGAGAAACCACTACGATTCCATCAACAAGCCTCAACAAAGAAGCTGAATCAGAAATAATACCATAAGGAGCGGTATCCAAAATTACATGATCATAACGTTCCGCTAGCTTATCAATCAATTGCTTTAATCGCTTACTATCTAAAACTGTAGCTGGTTCCGGAGTTTTCTTTCCAACAGTTATCAAATCCACATTAGGAGCTATAGTAGCGTTTGTAATATCACTAATTTTGATGGTTTCAAAAAGTGAATCGGTTAATCCCGGTTCTCTATTTTCACCAAAAATTTTATGTTGAGTAGGTCTACGCAAATCCAAATCTATTATAAGTACACTTTTCTCAGCTTCAGAGAATGTAACAGCAAGGTTCGCAGCTACGGTACTCTTTCCTTCACCTTTGGTAGCACTCGTAACCATGATCACCTTATAGGCTTTATCGGGATTCGCATACACCACATTAATTCGAAGTCTTCGGTAAGCTTCAGAAATCGGGGAAATATGATCCAGAAAGGTAATAAGCTGATTAGATATTGACTTGTCATCTATAAATTGTCTTCCATTTGGATCTAGCCCTTCTAGGATTGAGAAATCAGGAATGGTTCCAAGGATAGGGAGATTATACTCTTTTAAGGTATCTGCAGATAGTATCTTATCGCTTATAAAATCTTTTAATACAACAAAGCCAACGGTTAAAATACCACCAAAAAATAAACCGATTAGTGTGATTAATTTTTTCTTTGGCTTAATTGGTTTTTTCGCCACTATTGCGTAATCAAGAGGTCTACCTAATCCAAATTGTGTCTTCTCCCATAAACTCATTTCAGCAAACTGGCGTGATACTAATAAATATAACTCTTCGTTGATTTTTACATCTCTTTTTAGCTTTGCAAATTCAATAATCTCATCAGGAAGCCTATCAAATTGATTATCTAAATCAGTAAAGTATGCATCAAAAATTTCTTTTTGGGTTTCTAATTGAGCCTTTTCAACATTTAATTCAATCAATTTTTCAGAAATTTCGGATAAACGTCGTGTTATGGTTCCATCACCACGACTTGCAAAACTTAGATATAAAGTAGATTCAGATTCTAAAAGTTTTGAAGTCAGATTTTTTATTTGAAGTTTTATTTGATCTATTTGAGATTGAAGATCTAATATTCGAGGATGTGATTCTGTAATCTCTGGATTTTGAGTTAATGTTAACAATTTTTCAGTTTCAAGCTCCGATAATTGGTATTGAAATCGTTCAATTACTGGCCCTAACGCATTCGAATATTGATCCGCTAATCCGGGCTTAATTTCATTTAACTGTGCTTCATATTGGTATATTGCGGCATTTGCTGTAACTAAATTTATTTCATTTGTTTTCTTTGTAGTTTCAATAAGGGATATTTTTTTTATAAGCTCCTCTGATTGTGGGTCAATTGCAATAAGATTTGTTCTATTCATGAAAATCCGTAATGAATCTTCTGTGACATCTAATTCATTTTCAATCTTAGTTCTTTCACCTCTCAAGAAATTTATTGCAGTAACAGCCATTACTCTATTCTGATCAGATGATAATGCAGAATAAGTATCCATAGTTAAGTTAATTATAGTAGCGGCTTCATTTGGTGATGGACTTTCAAAAGCAATACGTACTAAGTCTGCTTCGG
Organism: uncultured Roseivirgaceae bacterium; assembly: GCA_964351175.1. Lineage (GTDB taxonomy): Bacteria > Bacteroidota > Bacteroidia > Cytophagales > Cyclobacteriaceae > Fulvivirga. The sequence goes on from CAYGNU010000009.1 coordinate 3,964, forward strand.
GGTCTACTTGTGTAAAAGAGATGAGTTCTTTATATCGAGAAGCTACAGTATCTAAAGCAACTGTTGTTGAATCATTAGGATATTCTCTCCATAGGATAGGGAATTTCCTTCCATTTTCATCAAATTCAATTTCATTTATTCTTTCGGCTAGTTTAAAGCTCAATTTAACAGAACGTAGTATTTGTAATTCATTGGCTATTGTACTTCCAACACCAATTCCGTATGTGCTTGTTAATAAACTAGATAAATCTGATCCAGCATAAGAGTATCTATTTTGGCTTTCGCTTATTATAATAGTTCCTTCACTTTTGTAAATTGGAGTTAGTGTAAGTGTGATGCCTGCTACCAAAACACCGATCAGGAATGTGATTGAAATTATCAGCCATTTATTGAGGAGTAGTAAATTAAAAAACTTCAGATAATCGAATTCTTGTTCATTAAGATCTTGACTATTAGAGTTGTTTATAAATTTACTATTTTGAAATGACCCATTGGAACCATTATGGTGCATGTGCAATTATTTAAATAAAGTTTTTATTAATGAAAGATAACAAAGAAATGATTAAATTTGGCAAAATTGTAAAATAGAAACCTTTAGACACCTATTCCTAAATATCAATGCCAAAAATTGCACTTCTTTCAGATATTCATGGTAATCTTCAAGCTCTTAATTTAGTAATAGAAAAACTCGAAAAAGAAAAACCAGATTATTGGTTGTGCCTTGGTGACATAGTAGGCTATGGTCCAAATCCAAAAGAATGCATTTCCGTTATTAGGCAAAAAAATATGCTTTGTGTTCAAGGGAATCATGATTGTGGTATTACTGGAAGTGTTAGCCTCAAGCATTTCAGGAATCCTAATAGAAAATTAATTGAGATAACAAAGAAACAACTTTCAAAGGAAGAAATTGAATGGCTAGCGTCTAATCCGTTTGTTATAAAAAGAGATGGGTGGATTGCAGCTCATGCATCCCCAATAAATCCTCAGAAATGGAAGTATATAGATAGTGCATTTATCGGTAGAGATATATTAGAAAAAATAGATCAGTCGATTTGTTTTATAGGTCACACTCATAAACCAGCAATAGTTTCAAATAGTTTTAGAGTTAAAGAATTTCAAAAAGGCTATAAGTTTTTAATAAACCCTGGTAGTGTTGGACAATCCAGAGATGGAGATTATAGAGCGTCTTGCTCAGTAGTGGATACTGAGAATTGGATTTATAAAAACTTCCGAGTTGAATACGAAACAGAACCCATACTTACAGGACTAACTAAGTTAGGATTTACGAGAGATGAAGCGAATCATTTATTAAAATTATAATAAAAAACTTTTAAAGAGCTATATAATTAATATCTTTAGGGCTTAATAAAAACCGATTGTGATGTATACAAAATTTTATTTTATTTTAATTATTATGATAGTTTTGGGCACACAATTAAGCGCCCAACAGCAGCAGTTATTTACTTCTCAACAATTTCGATTGGGAGAAAGAATTATAAGAATTGCACAACCTGGACAATTAGCTGATTCTGTTAATGTATGGGGAGATGTTGTTAGTTCTGGCAGATATCTAGTCCCATATGGTACCACATTAACAAAATTAATTTCCTACAGTTATGGACCTAGAATACTAAGAGATGGCCAAACTGAATTAGATTGGTCAAAAATGAGAATTGAAATTAATATTCAACAATCAGATGGAATTAACGGTACCCAATCAATTAAAAAATTCAGATATCGTTTTGAAGAACCTTTTCCGGAAGGTATGTCAACTTTTTTACTCGAGAATAATCAAACAGTGACTGTTAGAGTAAAAAGAAAGCCATCATTTAGGGATTATCTTGGCGTAATAGCCCCGGTTATTTCATCTATTGCGACTACAATATTAATTTTAGATAGAATTAGTGGTAATTGATGAAATTTGAAAATAGAGAAAACATAATAGGCGGTTGGTTAAGTAGTTGTAGTCCAGTTATTGCAGAGTTAATGGCAATGTGTGGATATGATTTTATAACTATAGATGTTGAACATGCCCCTGTTGATGTTGAGTCTACATTTCGATTAATGCAAGCAATAAAATCAGGTAACCCAGAATGTAAGTCGATTGTACGTGTTTCTGGAAATAGCTACACAGAAATTAAACGATATGTAGATGCAGGAGCTGATGGGATTATTTGCCCGTTAGTGAATACAAAAGAAGAAGCGAAGCAATTAGTTGATTCTATTAAATATTACCCACAGGGTAAAAGAGGTGTTGGATTCGCACGGTCTAATAACTATGGAGTAACCCTACAATCTTCATTACGAAATGCAAATGATGAAACATTTGTATGTGTACAAATAGAACATATTGATGCCATTGAAAATTTAGAAGAGATTTTTTCAGTCAATGGAGTAGATGCAGCTATTATTGGGCCGTACGATTTGAGTGCTTCTATGGGTCTGCAAGGTGAATTAAACCACCCTAAAATGGAAGAAGCTATAGAATACAATCTTGAAATGTGTAAAAAACATAACATTTTACCAGGGATTCATGTTGTTGATAATAATCCAGACAGTGTTACAATGAGAATAAATCAAGGATATAAATTTGTAGCATATTCTGTAGACATAAAAATGATTTCAGATATTTCAATTCAGGGATTAAAAAAAATAAGATCTGATTTTTAAAGTACCTGATAAAGTAAAATTTAAGAGTATTTATTAATTATGAATAAAATATTAACGTCGCCATCCTCAATGGGGCAGGTTGGAACTGAGCCCTTCGATTTACTAGAACAAAATGGATATGAATATATCAATAATCCATATGGGCGTAAGCTAACTGAAAACGAAGTTATAGAGCTTGCAAAGGATTGTATTGGTATAGTTGCAGGCGTTGAACCACTTACTCAAAAAGTTATGGATGCATTACCGCAGCTTAGGTGCATTAGTAGAGTAGGAGTTGGTATGGATAGTGTAGACTTAGATTATGCACAGAAGAAAGGGATTAAAGTTGTAAACACTCCGAATGGTCCTACAAGAGGTGTTGCGGAGCTAACATTAACTTTGACATTATCTTTACTTCGAAAAGTTCCACAAGCACATTTGGCCATGAAGAATAAAAGATGGGAAAAGCAAATTGGGAATTTAATTCTAAATAAAACAATAGGTATAGTCGGACTTGGAAGAATTGGTAAATTAACTGCCGAATTATTTAGAGGAATTGGGAATGAAGTTATAGGCTTTGATCTTTATCCAGATGCAGATTGGGCAAAAAAGAATAATGTGCAAATGCTTTCTTTAGATGAAACGCTTTCAAAAGCAGATATTATCACACTTCATGTACCAGGAAATTCTGATAAAACTCCTATGATTGGGTCAAATGAAATTTCTAAGATGAAAAAAGGTGCTTTTTTGATAAATGTTGCGAGAGGAGGGGTTGTCGACGAAGAAGCACTATTAAATGCTTTGAAATCAGAAAAATTATCTGGAGCAGCAATTGATGTATTTTCTGAAGAACCATATAGTGGGCCATTTTGTGATTTGGAGAATGTGGTTTTGACGCCCCATCTAGGTTCATATGCAAAAGAAGGAAAACTACAGATGGAGATAGATGCTGTAAGTAATCTAATTGAAGAATTAAAAAACAAATAAGCCGCTAAGGGCTAATAAATAAATTTGATAATAAAAGACTAGCAACAATGGATTTTAATGTAGGTATAATCGGGTATGGAAAAATGGGGCAAACCCGTTTACAGGCAATTGAAGAAGATGGCAGGGGTAAAGTTATTGCTGTTTCAGAACCTAATATTCAGGTTCCATTAGATGGAATCCCTAATGTCTCTCATGATGAAATAATAAATAATCCCGATATAAACGTGGTAATAGTATCGACTCCAAATTATTTGAATAAGGAGCTAACTATTAGAGCACTTAAAGCAGGAAAGCATGTTTTTTGTGAAAAACCACCTGCTTTTACTGGGACTGAAGTCGAAGAGATTAGGGAGGTTGAAAAAAATAGTAATGGTAGAAAACTCATGTATGGATTTAATCACAGACACCATGGTAGCGTGATTAGAATGAAAGAGCTTGTTGATAGTGGTGAATATGGTAAAATAATCTGGATGAGAGGAAGATACGGAAAGAGCGTAACAGAAGATTATTTCGATAATTGGAGAGCAAAAAAAGAGTTAGCAGGTGGAGGTATTTTAATTGACCAAGGTATTCACATGTTGGACTTATTTCTTCATCTTGCAGGAGATTTCGATAGGGTAAAAGCAGAAGTATCAAACTTATATTGGAACCTGGAGGTAGAAGATAATGCCTTTGTTATTTTAAGAAACTCAGAGACAGGTATTGACGCTTCTTTACATTCAACAATGAGTCAATGGCGACATCTGTTTTCCTTAGAAGTATTTCTTGAAAAAGGATATATGGTACTTAATGGGTTGATAACTTCAACTATGAGTTATGGTGAAGAGACACTATCTGTAGCTAGAAATAGATCAACTGCGCCAGCGGCAACTTGGAAAGATGAGGTTAAGACCCAATATGTTGAAGATCATAGTTGGAGATATGAAATAGAGCACTTTTTTAATGCAATTGAAAATGATGATCCAATAACTATTGGAAATTCTGATGATGCATTAAAATTGATGACAATAATTGACAAAATCTACGAATCTAAAAACTTTTAATAGTTAACTAATGAGAAAAGAAAATTTAAAAAACCATGCTATCGAGTATAAGGGTAAACTAAATGATCTATTTGATCAAATTGATTACGATGTTCTCGAACAAATAACAGCTACAATTGTAAATGCATATAAAAACGACAAAACTATTTATGTTGCTGGGAATGGTGGTAGTGCTGCTACTGCATCTCACTATAAAGTAGATTTTGGATTCTTTGTAAGATACTTCAAGAAAAAAAGAATTAAGGTAGTAAGTCTTACTGATCATAGTCCTCTAATGACGGCTATTGGTAATGACAACTCATACGATGAAGTGTTCACTCAACAAATGCAGGACTACTTCAATGAAGATGATGTACTTATTGCTATATCGGCAAGTGGAAACTCAATGAATGTGGTAAAAGCTGCAGAATATGCTAACGAATTAGGTGGTACGTCTATTGGTTTAGTTGGGTTTGAAGGAGGTAAATTGAAAGATGCTTGTAAAATTAGCCTCTTTACTCCTAATCCAAAAGGTGATTACGGCCCAATCGAAGATCTTCACATGATTATTTGTCATATGCTAGTTTCTTACCTAAGGGAAGACGAAGAATTTATGGGTCTTTACGAGTAAGTAAAATGCTTGATTTTACAGGACAAACTATTGTTGTAACTGGTTCAACTCGAGGAATTGGAAAAGAAGCAGCAAAGCTTTTTATGGAAAGGGGAGGTACTGTGTATATTACTGGTACCTCATCTAATCCTTCAGCTGACCTCGTTAAAGAACTTAATGTACTAGGCGAGTTTAAGTATCTTCAAGCTGACTTCAGTTCAAATGAAGGTATAAATTCATTTATTGAATCACTTAAAAGCATCACTAGAATTGATGTTTTCGTTAATAATGCTGGTATTAATTTACTTAATGAAGTAGAATCTCTTCCTGATGATGATTATAACGCAGTATTATCAGTAAATCTTCATGCACCTTTAAAGATTTCTAGATTTCTTGCTAAGGTTATGAAAAACCAAAAGTATGGAAGAATAGTAAATGTGGCATCTATTTGGAGTGTAATTACACGAGCTAAAAGAGGTGCATACACTATTTCAAAAAATGCAGTTAACGGGTTAACTCAAACCATGGGTATTGAAATGGCTAAATATGGCGTTTTAGTAAATTCAATTTCTCCTGGTTTTACCTTAACTGAATTGACAAAAAGTACAAACACAGAACAGGAGCTTGAAAAAATCGGTAACACCGTGCCGATAAACAGATTGGCAGACCCAAAGGAAATAGGAATGGTAATATTGTTTCTAAGCTCTAAAGAGAACTCTTACATGACAGGTCAAAATATTGTAGTAGATGGAGGATTTACAAATGTCTGATACATTTAGTATTAAATCTTCAATAAAAGATTACAAAGTTAATATTGTTAAGTCGTTAGAGACTAATTTAAGTGAAGTTTATAAAGATGGTGATTGTATCATCGTAGATAAACAAGTGCTAGAGCTTCATTCAGAACTTGAAACAATGGTTAATTCAGGAATGAAAGCAATAATAATTGACGCTTTTGAAAGCACAAAAAGCTATGAAGGAGTTATACCTTTTATTGATGAACTGATTAAAAGTGGCTTTAAAAGAAATAATCGACTAATCGCAATTGGTGGTGGAATTACCCAAGACGTAACGGCTTATATTGCTTCTATGCTTTATCGTGGGGTAGGTTGGATATTCTTTCCAACTACACTACTAGCTCAAGGAGATAGTTGTATTGGTAGTAAAACATCAATTAATTTTCGAGAATTTAAAAACCAAGTTGGTGGATTCTATCCTCCTATTTCAATTTATATTGATCCTAGCTATTTAAAAACATTAACTGAACGTGATATAAGATCAGGTGTAGGTGAAATGGCTCATTATTATTTTGTTTCTGGAAGTGATGATGTAAACTATTTTGAAAATGAATTTAAAACTGCATTAGAAACTCAATCTAATTTGGGTAATCTTATCAGAAAAAGTCTTTCCATTAAAAAGAGTTATATCGAAATTGATGAATTCGATAAAAATGAAAGAATTGTTTTTAATTACGGACATACTTTCGGGCATGCAATAGAAAGTATAACAGAATATGGAATTCCGCATGGCGTGTCGGTCTCATTTGGTATGGACATGGCAAACTATATTTCTATGAAGAAAGGTTATATAACCCTTGATGAAGTTGAGCAAGCGCATAAAATTTTCAAAGTAATTTGGGAAGGCTATTCTATTTCAGATCTAGATTTAGATCAGTTATTTAAAGCTATGGAAAAAGACAAGAAGAATGAGAATGGTAAATTTGGACTCATTTTGACAAAAGGCTGGGGTAAAATGTTTAAAGCTCTCACTGAACCTGATGAAATACTCATGGGCTGGTTGAATGAATACATGGAAACTTTTCATAAGTAAACAAAATAATTTGAATACACTCGAAGAACTAAAGAAACATACTAGAATTGTAGCTGATACAGGGGATTTTGAAACAATAGAATTATTCAGCCCACTGGATGCCACAACTAATCCTTCATTAATCTTAAAATCTACCAAAACAGGTAAGTATAATTATCTCGTTGAAGAAGCATTAGAGCTTTCAGCTAATAATGGTGAAGTTCCCGAGGTAGATGATGCACTTGATTATATAAGTGTGCTTTTTGGCGTTGAGATTTTAAAGAAAATTCCGGGCAGGGTCTCAACAGAAGTGAATGCAGATTTATCTTTTAGTACACAGAAAACTATTGATAAAGCACGTAAACTTATTTCTATCTATGAAAAATTAGGAATAGATAAAAAGCGTATTCTTATAAAAATAGCATCTACTTGGGAAGGTATAAAAGCGGCCGAAATTTTGGAGGATGAAGGTATTCATACAAATTTAACTCTTCTTTTTAGCAAAATTCAGGCAATAGCATGCGCAGAGGCAGGAATTACCTTGATTTCTCCTTTTGTTGGAAGAATTTACGATTGGCACAAAAAAAATAAACCTAATAATGAATTTAAACCTGAAAATGATCCAGGCGTGTTATCTGTTAGCGATATTTTTAATTACTTTAAAAAGTTTGACTACAAAACTGAAATTATGGGGGCTAGTTTCAGAAATACCTCTCAGATAAAAGAACTTGCGGGATGTGATCTACTAACAATTTCACCTGAGTTGCTTAAGGAGTTATCAAATAGTAATGATAAGGTAGACCCAAAATTGACTATTAGTAATGCTAAAAGACTACCATCGATTAAAATAGAAATTACCGAAGAACGATTTAGGTGGGAGTTGAATGAAGACGAAATGGCGACTGAGAAACTAGCACAGGGTATTCGTGTATTCAATAATGACCTAATAATTTTGAAAAAACTAGTTAATGACATGATTGGTCAAAAATATTCCGTTTCAGACTAAATAAACAAAATTATACTTATCTAAATTTATATTTAAGTTAGTATGATAAAATACACGAGTAATTATAAAAAAATTTAAGTAAATGATCGTAGATAGAATTGAAAACATTGATGTATATAAAAATCTAAGCCCAGATATATATGCTGGGCTTGAATTTATCCGGGATGTTAAAGCGGATATTGAATTAGGAACTTATGAGGTCAATGACAATGTGAAAGCAATTGTTAGTGAGTACGAAACCATTGAACATTTTGAGCGAGGTTATGAAGCTCATAAACATGTTATAGATATACAATATCCACTCATAGGTTTAGAAAGGGTTAAATGGTCACCTATTAAAGGAATGGATATTAACATACCCTATGACCAAGAAAATGATCGTACCTTTTATAAGAATCCTCATTCGCAAGGAACACATGTTGATATTGGAGATGGTATTTTTGCTATTATGTTTCCCGAAGATGGTCATGGGCCACAACATTATATCGGAAAACCTGAGCTTATAAAAAAGCTTACTATGAAGATTTCAATTTAATTTATACATGAAACAGCCTAAAATAACTGCCTTATTGTTCATGAAAGGTTACTCAGAAAGAGTACCTGGGAAAAATTTAAGGGAGTTTTATGGAAAACCATTACTCTATTGGATTTTAGAAAGTCTTGAGAAATCCGAGTTTATCTCTTCTACAATCATTAATACAGATTCTGAAGAGATTGCAAACACTGCACTCAAATATTTTGATGTCAAAATTCATATGAGACCCGATTACTTATTGACTATAACAAGTAATGAGGCTAATCAAATCATGGAATATGATATCAATAATTCAGATGCAGACTATTACCTGCAAACTCATAGTACTAATCCTCTTTTAAAAAAAGAGACAATAGATTTATCTATTAATAAATTTCTTGGACAAAAAACACATGATAGTCTAATGTCAGTAACAGCATTACAGAGTCGATTTTACTGGCCCGATGGACAAGGGATTAATCATGATCCAAAGAAATTGATTAAAACTCAGGAATTATCTCCAATCTATGAAGAAAACTCTTGTATTTATATGTTTTCCAGAGAAATGTTCATGGATAAAAAGAACCGAATCGGTGATAACCCATTACTATTTCCAATAGATCCAATTGAAGCAGTAGATATAGATGAGGAAAGTGATTTTCTTATAGCAGAATCAATTAAAAGATACGTATCAGAAAAATAATGGCAGTTAGCTATTTATCGCATCCTTTATCTCCTGAAACTCCAAGTTATGGCAATCGTGATAAGGTTATTTTAGATCCAAAAAGTTCCATTAATAATGGGGACTCATCAAATACAACCGATTTTAGACTTACAAATAATCACATCGGAACTCATATTGATGTACCAAAACACTTTTATAAGAATGGGAGTACTCTCACAGATGTTTCTCCTAAAGATTGGTTGTTTTCAAAAGTTTGTCTAATAGATATACCTTGTATAACAGGACGTCTTATAGAGATTTCTGATATCGTGGAATTGAATATTAATTCAGATGTTGAGTTACTTTTAATTAGAACTGGCTTTGAGAATTTTAGATACGGTGAAAAATATTGGAACGCTTATCCCGGTATTGCTGAAAGTACATGTGAATATTTAAGAGTAAATTTCAAAAACCTTAGAGCTGTTGGTTTCGATTTTATTTCATTAACCTCACCTTTATTTAAAGAAGAGGGTAAAAAAGCACATTTATCATTTCTTAATGAAAAAGATGGACGACCAATATTTATAGTAGAGGATATGAAACTATCTATATTAAGTAAAAACCCTTCTCAGGTAATTATTGCCCCATTATTAGTTGATAAAGGAAATGGTGGTCCAGTAACAGTTTTTGCGATTGAATAATACTGAAATTTCAATTGCAATCAATTACATTATTTAAAATGAATACATTATTGAGCAGTAAAATTAAAAGAGTTTGGGATTCTCCTACTCTAAACACAATGTTCAGTTTTGTATCAAAACCGCTCAGTTTTTTAATTGTACTTCCTTTAATACTTAACAAATTTACTCCCGAAGAGATTGCTCTTTGGTATCTATTTAGTTTGTTAGCGAGTTTTCAAAGTATAGCAGATTTTGGATTTGATAATACATTCGTACGAGTTATTTCATATACATTTGGAGGAGCTAATGAAATAAGAGATTATGATAGTATTGAGATAAAAAAAATCAATTTTAAAGAAGTTTACCTTAATGAGAATTTACTTAAAAGAATCATAGGGGTAATGAATTATGTTTATCTACGTTTGTCAATTATTGTTTTTCTTATACTTCTATCTGTCTCTTTTTTCATTCAATCATCAATAGTAGTACTAGATAATCCGATTCAAGGGTGGGTAGGTTGGGCTACGATCATCATAGTATCTTCCGCAAATTTTTATGGAAGAATCTATAGTAATTTTATGTTTGGGTTAAATAAAGTTGCATTAGTAAGAAGAGTAGAAGGTTTTTTCTCTGTTTTAGGAATTATAGCAAGTTTTATAGTTCTGATTTTTGATGGTTCTTTCATGCTATTGGTTATAGTAAATCAAATATGGATGCTTAATAATATTCTTAGAAATTGGTACTTGGCTAAAAATATTAATAATGGTTTACTTAAGAAACTTACAAATAATAATTATGATCGAGAAATATTCTTAAAAATTTGGGGACCATCATGGAGAGGTGGTATATCATCATTAGCTTCACAAGGTGTGGTTATCTTATCTGGAATTATTTATTCACAATATGCTATAAATGCTGCACTTCTTGCTGAATATTTAATTACACTTAGGTTTTATGCGGTAATAAAAGGAGTTAGTCAAGCACCATTTTATAGTAAAATTCCATTATTAGCCAAATTGAGAGCTCAAGGTGATTTAGATCAGTGGCTGTCAAAGGCAAAAAAAGGGATGATAATGGGTAATTATTTAATGGTTTCAGGTATAATTGGCTTGGGTTTAATGGGAGAATTACTATTTGATATGATTGCTAGTTCTATTAGTTTTCCGAGAGCTGAATTATGGGGGTTAGTTGGATTAGCATATTTTTTTCAACGTTATGGAGCCATGCATACCCAATTATATATGACTACAAATAAGGTAAATAATCATATTAGCGATTCAGTTTCAGGTATATTATTCTTAGGAATTAGTCTAATATTATACAATTCCTTACAGGTATATGCTTTTCCAATAGGTATGATAGTTGGTTATGGGTTATTTTACAGTGAATACGCAGCTTACTATTCATTTAAGGTAATACCAGAAGGATTTTTTCACTTTGAGGCGAGAACTAATTTGATTCCTTTTATCATACTTGTTTGTTACCTTACAACTATACTAATTTGATTATATTGCAAAGATATGAGATTCATTTTATTTCAGTTATCATTAGTTTTAGTATTAATAATAAAATACAATTAGACTGTAAATATTCAATAATATGTCATTGCAATTAGATGAAAATTAAAGACTTTGGTTGGATAGTATCAGTTGGCATTCTATATTTATTAAGCTTCATTGCATCAAGGGGTAACGTTTATTTTTTTCTTGCTCTTTTGCCCTTTCTATTAACAATTTTCTTTTATTTTCCAAATATAAAATCAGTTTTCAATTTGAAAGTCTATGGGTTTATAAACCTATATTTAATTTCAATGATAATCTTTTCTATTACAAATTCTTATAGTAGAAGTGTGGTTGTTTTTATTGTCTTAATGCTCTACAACCATGCTATGATAGGTGGAGATAGGATTAGTTTGAGAAGATTAAATCATATAAGTAGAATTTTTGCGATATCTATCCTTATCTTATACTTTGGGACTAATTTTATTCCACTGCTAATTAAATATCCTTATACCATAGGATCTTGGTATAAAATAGCTTCTGAGGAAATACCTACAATAAGTACAACCTTGGATGGTCCTTTTCTACTTATAATATTAGTAATTTATTCATTATTAATTCTTAGAAATAACTATAAAAAAATACATTTGGGCCTATTAAATGTAATATTTTTAATATTCGCTTTTAGCACACTTTTAGTATACAATAGAAGGGTTTTATTATTAGTGTATTTTATACTTATAATAATAATGATTTATGATTTAGGAGTTCAAAGGAAATATGTGGTTGGGGTATTTAGCGCTACTTTTTTGACTCCGCTCTTTTTTGGTGCGATATTAGCGTTTGCTTTTAATGTCCTATCGATACCCGAAATACAAAATTTGACTTTACGAACTGGTGATTTAGATCCAGAGTCAAATCAAAGGTTATACGGATGGAATTTGGCAATTACTGAATTCCAGAACTTGTCATTTAGAGATTTTTTTGGATTTCATAAAGTGTTAATGAGATCAAACATTGATAGATTTAATCATTTTCACAACGGTTATATTCAAATGATTTACGAACAAGGTATTTTTGGAATAACAGTTTTAATTCTTTTGATAATTCAAGTTATTAAAAGGGTTAAGTACTATTCATTTATTGATTTAAAAAAATATAGGTATCTGGCAGTATTCCCTATTATATTCACAATAATTTTGTTGATTAGCATTACTGAATCTACATATCGTAGATTGTCAGTAACAAATCTAATATTTATTGTAAGTTGTTTTATGATTATTAAAACAACTGAATCCATTAAAAACAATACATTTATTGAAGATTAACCATCATTAATCTGAATATTTGTATCATAAATTAATTCAGCGTTTATCAAAAGAGATAAGAGACGTGTGATTAAAGACTTAATTAAATACACTATGAATGATTGAAAATATTATGTGTATGAGACTGAAAATAAAATAATTATAGACTTTTACTAATAATGAAATTTTCAATAATAATACCAACATTTGAACGTATCGATTACTTAGTATCCGCAATTATGAGTTGTTTAAAACAAGTTTTTAAAGACTATGAAATAATTGTTATCGATGATGGCTCAAAAACAGATATTTATCAGGGTCTTATAAGGGCTGATCTCGCAGGAAAAGTAAATTTTTTTCGTCAAGTTAATTCTGGTGTAGGATCAGCGCGTAATCTAGGTGCATCAAAGGCAAAGGGGGAGTATTTAGTTTTTTTAGATTCTGATGACTTACTCAATTGTTATGCTTTAAAAGCTTATGATAAGATTATTCAAGTTGAAAATCCGTCTATTATTTTGGCAAAACGCAAAGCGTTTGTTATCGAGGAGGATATTATACCACATGTAATTGAATCAATTGAGTATAAACTTTATAAAAATTACTTTAGTAAGGATAAAATAAATAATCAATTTGGAGCAAGCAATATAGTTGTTGAAAGAAAAAAATTTCTTGAACATAATGGTTTCAGAATAAAAAGAGCAGATGGTATATGGCACTCTGAGGAAAGATGTTTATTACTACAATTAGGGAATGAACCAAATTTTGTTCAAATAATGAATCCATCAACTGTATATTATAGAGTTCACACTAATAATAGTATTACAGGAAAGAATGCTGTAACCAGGGGATTGATCATAACTGCACAAAGAAATAGAAAAAACGAATTTAAAGGAAATTTCAAAAACTATATTAATAGATATTATATAATAGGTGTCCCACTTTTTAATAATTTAATTTCCTTAATAAGAGTTGGTGAGTTTAGGCTATCTTTTGTATTGATATCAAAAGTTTTAGACTATTTAATGTTTTTTCCATTTCTTAAAATATGGGTAAATATAAGAGATGCGTTTATGTATAAATTAGGAATAAGAAAGGTGTTTATATAGTTATGAGTAAGACAGTTAATGTTGCATATGGAAGTAGAAATATCACTCTAATATATTTAAGAAGACTTATCCACAGATCATTTATTACAGCTAGATGGGTTCATCGTAAGTTATATTTTATTGAAAATGAAAAGATTGAAAAAATTCTTTTATACCCATTGATTATTAATGCAAATGAATTAGCAGATTTAACTAATAAATTATTATGCTCCTTTCCTTTCAAAAAGGATTTACAAATTTATATTCCAGTAAGTGATAATTTAGTAGATATTGAGATTAAAAATTTAGAAACACCGTTACATCAAGAACGTTATCTAGATTCAATTAGTGAACATATATGTATCATTAAAAAAAATGATATTAAATCTTTAAGCATCTATAATAAAATATTTGTTCATAAGTGGTGGGTGATTTTGTATTTACTATTTAGAAAAGGCTTTAGGAACATAGAAATAATTGATAAAAACTATTTTGGAATAATTGAAGGTAATGTATATAAAAAAATATATTTTGATACATTTAGTGCTTTGCAAAAAGATGAACTTCGCAATCTTTCAATGAGCAATTTTATCGAATTAAAAAAGAAACTAAAAGGGAAGGAGGAAGCATATCTTTTTTTAACAGGACCAACATTCTCAACATATACTGAATTTGAATTTCCTAATAACTCAATAAAGATACTATGTAACACAACAATTAAGAACACAGAATTTCTAGATTATATTGGTTCATTTGATATTTTAGCATTTACTGACCCAGTGTTTCATTTTAGTAGTAATAAATATGCTTCCTTGTATAGAAAAAGTGTAGTAGAAACAATATTAAAGTACGATAATTATATAACAGTCCCGGAAGCTACTGTACCTGGATTAATTGCTAATTATCCACAATTAAAAAGTAGAGTAATAGGTTTTGATAATTTACCTGTTAATTCGGATAAGATAGTAATTCCAGATGAGAACAATCTACTTTTACGAGGTGCTGTAAGTGTTCTAACTTTTTTTATGTTACCAGTTGCGAGTGCTTTGAGTAAAAAAATATATCTTATTGGTGCTGATGGTAGACAACCTTCTGAGAAATATTTCTGGAAACACAATTCCTCAGTACAATATGATGATTTGATGCAATCTGTATTTTATTGTCACCCGTCTTTTTTTCGAGACAGAGAATATGGATCTTTCTATGAAGAACATTGCGCATATTTTGAAGAATTTCTTTCTTTTGGCGAAAAAAATGGGGTAGTTTACAAGTCTTTATCCGAGTCATTTATTCCGGCTGTTCAGAAAAGAGTAATTGAGAAGAATGACTGACCTATTAGTATTCTAAAAATGGTTGACTTCAAATATTTATTAGATGTAACCATAAAAAATAAATTACTTACCATATGTAATTTGTCATGATCATCTAATCTTTATTAATATTTTACTACTTCAAATAATAACGATAGTAAATTATTCTTAATTACCGAGTAATGCGTTAATGATTTTAATAACGATTAAATTTTCAAAAAATAATTATTGTAAATGAGTAGATTAGATTATATACGAGAAGTCTCGTTTAGTGAATTATCAATTGAAAGGTTAATAACTGCATTATCCTCAAGGATAAAAGATTTGCCACATAAACTTTCTTGGCAATTTAATTCTGACTTTGCAATAAGAAATAAGGAAAAGTTAAGATCGTTTCATAACATCCATAAAGGCAAAAGAGGATTTATAGTTGCAAACGGACCAAGTTTAAAAAAAACTGATCTTAGTTTACTTAAAAATGAAATTACAATAGGTATGAATCGAATCTATTTAGCTTCGACAGAGAATAATTTTATACCAGATTATTTAGTTGTTCATGATATACCTATACAGTTGCTGCAATTTCAGAATGATTTCGACAAGCTAGAGCTCATAAAATTTTTCAATTGGAATGTTAGAGATAAATTCACTCATACTTCCAATCTTACATTTATAAGATCTGATTATACCCCTCATTTTTCAAAAGATTTAACTAAAGGGTCATGGGGTGGGCACAGTGTGACGAATATTTGTATTCAATTGGCATATTATATGGGGTTTGATGAAGTATATCTTGTTGGAAAAGATCACAATTATGAAGAAACAGGTACACCTGGAAAATTAGTTTCAGCTACAGGAGATGAAAAAAATCATTTTACATCTGGTTATTATAAAAAAGGAATGGGTTGGAGAATTCCAGACTATAAGGGTGAAGAATTAGCTTATAGAATGGCTAGAGATGCTTTTCAAGAAGATGGGAGAAGGTTATATGATGCGACAATTAATGGTGATTTAGATATTTTTCCTAAAGTTGAGTACAATTCATTATTTAATAAATCAGATGTTTAAAGATAATTTTATTTGGGTAGATCTATGAAATTCGATTCTTATTTAAAAAAAATTTTCTATATAGCAAAAGAAGAAGGGCTTAAAGTTTTAGTAATCAGATTAGTTAGATATCTATTCTATTCTATAAAAAGGAAAACTGGAAATAATAATGAGGACATTGATAAATGGAAGAAGATTAAAAATCAATATTTAAATAAACGTGCATTTATTATTGGAAATGGTCCATCATTAAACAAGTTACCTTTACACTTACTAGGTAAGGAATTTACCATTTGTTTTAATCGGTTTGATCTTATGCTTGAAAGACTAGCTTGGATACCTTCAGCTTATTCAGTTATTGACGACTTAGTTCTAACCGATGTACCTGATATAGCTAACAAAATAGCTAAAGAAGTAGAATATGCCTTCTTTCCTGATATACATCCATCAGCACCAATAGGTAAAAATTTTAAGAAACTAATTGATTCGAGAGAAAATGTGTACTGGCTTCATTTAGGTGATATTGGATTTTCTGATGAATTACCAAATTGTGGGATTAATAAAACGGTTGCAAATGTAGCAGTTCAAATTCTTGCATATATGGGATTTTCGGAGATTTATTTTATTGGAGTTGACTTGGATTATAAATTAATAAGTACCACAATCAAGGAAAATAGCAGAGATTTGAAAGGTGGTGAAGATGATGACCCAAATCATTTCGATCCTAGGTATTTTGGTAAAGGTCGCAAATTTCATCATCCAAGGATGGATGAAACATTCGAAAAATTTGATGAAGCTGCAGCTTTTTTAAAAATGAAAGAAATAAAAGGCTACAATGCTGGGATAGGTGGAAAACTTGAGTCTTTTGAGAGAGTTGATTTTAGAAGTCTATTTAATTTTTCAAAAAAGGAAGAACTTGAAATGTTATTGGGACATGTAAAGAATCAAATCAACTCAGATAATTTGATTGAAAATTTTCCTAATGCTCTTATTATTGATGATATTGAAAAATGGGACGATAGTTTGAATGAGATAATATGCCCTGTTTCAATTGGATATGAACTAATTCCACAAAAAATTCTTACCTATACACCTTATGGTCCTTTTGATAATCAATATGTTTTCTTACGCAAGGAAAGTTAATAAATAAGAGCCCATTTTAAGTATATTCCTAGAATGAATATTCTAATTACGACCATTGTTACGTCCAATTCTCCGAATGGTTTAATTAGGTATATTCAGGGTTTACTTGATGGGTTACAGGAATTAAACAATTGTAATAATATTTACTATATACTTGTCAATAAAGAATTAGATGAGAGCATAAAATTACGCCATAAAAATTTTAAAAAAATTAAAGTTAGCATTCCATTCTACCCAAGAATTGTAATGAGACCGTTGTATTTTTTATGGCAAAATTTATTTTTGAATAATATTATAAAAACGTATAAGATAGATTTGTTCCATAGTCCTAATTCTATGCCCATTTTTAATACATATGGGATACCATTTATAGTAACAATACATGACATAGCGGAGTTTTCTTTTAAACGACATAATTCATTAAAGCAATGGTTTAGGAGATATGTGGCAAAGAAATCTGCTAAAATAGCTTCAGCAATAATTACTGTTTCTGATTTTTCAAGAAATGAGATAGAACGGACATTAAAAGCTAACAAGAATAAAGTATTTGTAACTCATTTAGCTTCGAAAATTGCATCTAACTTAAAAGATGAAATTAATATTGATACACCTTTTTTTTTACATGTAGGTGGTTCTAAAGCTAATAAAAACATAGAAAATATTGTTGAGGCTTTTTTAAAACTCAATAATAAAGAGTATAAATTAATTTTTATTGGAGATACAAGAGAATTGAGATATCAGGTAAATCAACAAAGAATATTAAATAAGAACGGGATTCATTTTAAGGGATTTGTTTCTGAGAGTGAACTAGAAACATATTATACTAATGCATTTGCATTAGTATACCCATCGTTATATGAAGGATTTGGATTGCCAATTATTGAAGCAATGGGGGTAGGTTTACCAGTTATTACATCAAATACTACATCGATGCCGGAAATCAGCGAAAATGCTGCTTTATTAGTTGAACCTACGAATGTTCAATCTATATCTAATGCGATGAATCTTCTAATAGAAGATGAATACATTCGCTCAGGTTTAATACTTAAAGGAATAGAAAGACATAAAAATTTTTCATGGATTAAGACAGCAATAGAAACGGAAAAGACTTATGAATTAATATACAATCGTAGGTATTTTTCTTAATAAATTTACTTCAATCATATTTAATAGCATAAAATATTAGTATTTGTTAAGAAATTAATAAGATAAATGAAGGCTATTGATAATCCCTATAAGAATTCGCATATTAGCAGTCTTAAAAAAACAACATGAGTATGTTACAAGAAGCAGTTAAATCAAAGAACTCTGTTAGGGATACATTTAAGAAGTTTGGGGTAGAAGAAGTAAAGGATTCAAGAGTATCTAATGCTGTGTCTCACAGACTATCAAACTTAGAATATATAAATGAGTATAAATTAAATCGAATATTTGATATCTCTTTATCAATTTTAGCATTTGTCATTTATTCTGTTCTTTACCCGTTTATAGCTTTAGCTATTAAAATCTCATCAAATGGTCCAGTTCTTTATAAACAAAAACGTACTGGGAAGATGGGTGTTGAATTCGATTGTTATAAGTTTCGTACCATGCACATGGTTGAAATAAAATCTGAAATGGGTAAACCAGTTATAACCAAGAAAGGTGACTCAAGAATTTTCAAGTTTGGTAATTTACTTCGTAAAACTAACTTAGATGAACTACCTCAATTGATTAATGTTCTAAAAGGTGAGATGAGTCTAGTCGGCCCAAGGCCCTATCCAGTAGAGGAATGTAAGCACTGGAATAATATCTTTGACGATTTTCATTACAGATATTTAGTGAAACCTGGAATAACTGGTTTTGCCCAGGCTACAGGTTTCAGGGGTGGGAATTTGGACGTAGAACATATGAGAAGAAGACTAGATAAAGACTTAATCTATGTGCAAAAACAGAACTTAAGATTTGATATCAAAATGATTTATTTAACTGTAAAACAGATGATCACATTTAAAACTAATGCTCATTAGATTTAAAATACCTATCTTATAAAAGCGTGATTTCACGCTTTTTTTTTGTCTAAAATAAAAGGTATGGTTGAATTAATTAATAGAATTTCTTCTAAAGATTTTAAGATTGGTGTCATAGGATTAGGTTATGTTGGTTTGCCACTATTGTGGACATTTCATAAACATGAATTCTCTGTAACCGGATTCGATGTAGATAAGTCTAAAATTGATTCAATAAACTCCGGTCAGAGCTATATCAAACATTTTACTAGTCAGCAAATGACAGAGCTTTCTGAATCTGACAATTGCATAGTTACTATAGACTTCTCGAAACTAGATGAAATGGACGCAATCATTATTTGTGTACCAACTCCATTAGATCATCACCGAGAACCAGATATGACCTATGTTGAAGAAACAACTCAGACAATATCTAGCTATTTAAGGAAAGATCAATTGGTTGTGTTAGAATCAACAACTTGGCCAGGTACAACAGATCACTTAATGAAAGACATTCTTGAAAAGAACTCTGGATTAAAAGTTGGTGAAGACTTTTATCTCGCCTATAGCCCAGAAAGAGAAGACCCCGGTAATTTAGATTTTCAAACACAAACTATTCCAAAAGTAGTTGGTGCATCTGACAAAAACTCTAGAGAACTATCATTTAAATTATATTCCTCTGTAATAGATAAAGTAGTGCCTGTATCTTCAGCAAAAGTGGCTGAGTCAGCAAAGTTATTAGAGAATATATTTAGATCGGTTAATATCGCTTTAGTGAACGAAATGAAATTAGTAATGGATGCTATGGATATTGATATTCATGAGGTGATCGATGCCGCTGCTACAAAACCATTTGGTTTTATGAAGTTTACTCCTGGTCCTGGCCTAGGTGGTCATTGTATTCCAATTGATCCATTCTATTTGAGTTGGAAGGCTCGTGAATTTGGTTTAACAACCCGTTTTATTGAATTAGCAGGTGAAATAAATTCAGCTATGCCACAATATGTAGTGGATAAAACTATTCTTGCATTAAATTCTAAATGTAAATCGGTGAATGGAAGTAAGATTTTAATCTTAGGAATAGCATATAAACCGAATGTAGATGATATGAGGGAGTCACCATCTTTTCATATTATGGATAGCTTAACTAAACTTGGTGCATCAATAGGCTATTATGATAATTGGATACCAGTAATTCCAAAAAGTAGGGAGCATATGAATTGGTTCAAGAAAAAGTCAATAAATTGGAATAAAGAGATCATATCTTCATATGATGCAGTTGTTATTGTCACTGATCATGATGAAGTAAATTACAGCGAATTAGTTATTTGGAATGATTGTATTATTGATTCTCGAAATATTATATCAAAAGTAGTTAAAGATAACTTGCCAAATGTTTTTCAGGCTTAAAACAATATTAATATTTAATTAATATTGATATCTTATTCGACATAAAAAGTATAAATAATCTTATAAAATGAATATTACAGTAATAGGAACAGGGTATGTTGGTTTAGTGACTGGGACTTGCTTTGCAGAAACTGGAAATTACGTCACTTGTGTAGATATAGATCAAAATAAAGTAGAAAGAATGAGTAATGGAGAAGTTCCAATTTATGAACCGGGACTTAAGCAATTATTTGATAGATCTATTAGAGAAGGGAGACTTACTTTTACAACAGATTTAGAAAGTACAATCCAAGCTGCACAGATCATTTTTTTATGTCTTCCTACACCTCCAGGCGCAGATGGTCAGGCAGATTTATCAGCTGTTTTATATGTAGCTGAACAACTTGGTAGCTTAATTAAAGATTATAAAGTTATTGTAAATAAGAGTACTGTTCCTGTTGGTACAGCAGATAAAGTTACTGAGATGATTAATAAGAATGCTACTGTAGATTTTGATGTAGTTTCAAATCCTGAGTTCTTAAGAGAAGGTGCTGCGGTAGATGACTTTATGAAGCCCGAAAGAGTTGTTATTGGTACTAAAAGTGAAAGAGCAGCCAATCTGATGAAAGATTTATATAGTCCTTTTGTGCGAAGTGGTAATCCAATAATTGTAATGGATGAAAGAAGTTCTGAATTAACAAAATATGCTGCAAATTCACTTCTTGCAACAAAAATCACATTCATGAACGAAATAGCGAATTTATGTGAAATAGTTGGCGCAGATGTAGATCATGTAAGACGAGGAATTGGAACCGATTCAAGGATTGGAAAGAGATTTTT
Organism: uncultured Roseivirgaceae bacterium; assembly: GCA_964351175.1. GTDB lineage: Bacteria > Bacteroidota > Bacteroidia > Cytophagales > Cyclobacteriaceae > Fulvivirga. Next base: position 25,513 of record CAYGNU010000009.1, read on the forward strand.
ATTCGCAGGAATTGGGTATGGTGGTAGTTGTTTTCCAAAAGATGTACAGGCTATTCATTATACAGCGAATGAACTTGGTTATGATTTTCAAATTCTAGGTTCAGTAATGAAAGTGAATGAAGCTCAAAAAATTTCTATGGTTCCAAAGATTGTAGAAGAATTTGGCGAAGATTTATCAGGTAAGACTTTTGGAGTTTGGGGATTAGCCTTCAAACCAGACACTGATGATGTAAGAGAAGCTCCTGCATTATACTTGATGGATGAATTAGTAAAAAGAGGAGCTAAACTAAAAGCTTATGATCCTGAAGCTATTGAAACTTTTAAAAGAGCTGCTTCAGAGCGAGTAAATACGAATACAGAATATGTTGATCGACCATCTAAAGCAAAACAAGATATTGATGCATTAATCATTTGCACAGAGTGGAATGAATTTAGAGTTTCAGACCTAAAACATTTTAAGAACTATATGGAAAAACCAATTATTTTTGATGGCCGTAATCTTTACGATTTAGATAAGGCAAGAGAAGCTGGTTGGACATATGTAAGTGTTGGTAGACCAAGAATAAATTAATAGAAATTAGCTATAGGCTTAAGTAAGTATATAATAATGAAGAAAGTTTTAATAACAGGTGGTGCAGGTTTTCTAGGGTCTCACCTTTGCGATCGTTTTATAAAAGAAGGTTGGAAAGTGATTGCAATGGATAACCTTATTACGGGTAATCCAGATAATATTGGGCATTTATTTGGCAATGATAATTTTAAATTTATTCATCATGATGTTACTAATTTCATTCATGTTGAAGGTGAATTAGATTTAGTCCTCCATTTTGCATCTCCTGCCTCACCAATCGATTATCTTGAAATGCCTATTCAGACATTAAAAGTCGGATCACTTGGTACTCACAAAGCTTTAGGTCTGGCAAAAGCAAAAGGAGCTAGATTCCTGTTAGCTTCCACAAGCGAAGTGTATGGTGATCCGTTAATCCATCCTCAAAAAGAAGATTATTGGGGTAATGTTAATCCAATTGGATATAGGGGGGTTTATGATGAGGCGAAACGATTTGCTGAAGCAATGACTATGGGCTATCATAGGTTTCATGGGTTGGAAACACGAATAATTAGAATTTTCAATACTTATGGCACAAGGATGAGAATAAATGATGGTAGAGCTCTTCCTGCGTTTATGTCACAAGCTTTAAGGGGAGAGGATATAACTGTATTTGGAGATGGTTCTCAAACTCGATCATTTACATACGTAGATGATCTTGTAGAGGGTATTTATAGGTTAGCAATGTCAGATTATTCTGAACCTGTAAATATTGGAAACCCTCAGGAAATATCAATTCTTGAATTTGCAAAAGAAGTCATAAAATTAACGGAAAGCAAAAGCAAGATTACATTCTTAGATTTGCCTCATGATGATCCTAAAGTAAGAAAACCAGATATTTCAAGAGCAAAAGAAATTCTTAATTGGTCTCCTAATTACCCAAGAGAAGAGGGGTTAAAGAAGACACTTGATTACTTTAGAAA